>NZ_DCXA01000159.1:15824-20355 GCF_002328915.1 Aquabacterium sp. UBA2148 | reverse complement strand
GCTGGCGGCGGCGCCAGCTCGGTCGGGTCGCGGCCCGCAACGTCGATGGAGGTCAGGCATGAATCGCAAGTTGTTTTCAAACCGCTGGCCTGCATGCGCTGCGCTGGTGCTGAGCGTGGCGCTGTCCCCGGTCCACGCGTCGCCAGGGGCCCACGGGCCCAACGGCGAGCACCTGGACCTGGCGGCAGCCCCCAACGCCGCAGGCCTGGCCCGCCTGCCCGACGGCAGTGTCCAGGTGCCCAAGCTGGCCCAGCGGCGCATGGGCCTGCGCACGCTGATCGCGGCCGAGTCGGCGGCGGCCGTGACCGTCCAGCTTCCCGGGCGCGTGATCGCCGACCCCAATGCCAGCGGGTGGGTGCAGTCGGCCCACGGCGGTCGGATCGAGGCGGGCCCCAAGGGGCTGCCCGTGGCCGGTCAGGTCGTTCGCCAGGGCGAGGTCCTGGCCTGGGTGCGCCACCATGCCGAGCCATATGCCGAGGCCGCCCAGCGATCGCAGCGCGCCGAGTTGCGCGCGGCGCGGGAGCTGGCCGAGCAGCGCCTGCAGCGCCTGGCGTCCCTGGAGGGCACGGTGCCCCGCAAGGAGATCGAGGCGGCCCGCGTCGAAGCCCGGTCGCTGCAGGAGCGCGAGCGAGACATCGGCGCCAGCCTGGAGGCCCGCGAACCCTTGCGTGCACCGGTCTCTGGTGTCGTCGCGCGGGTGGCGATCCAGGTGGGGCAAGTCGTCGAGAGCCGGGAGGTGCTGTTGGAGGTCGTCGACCCTGCCCGCATGCTGGTCGAGGCCTCGACGCCGGATGTCCAGCTGGGCGCGCAGGTTGACACCGCCAGCCTGGTCGGCGTGGAGGGCGTGAAGCTGAAGCTGATCGGTGCGGCCCGGGCCCTGCGCGACGGGGTCTTGCCTCTGACCTTCGGGGTGCAGGTGTCCGACGGCGCCATGCTGGCGGTGGGGCAGCCGGTCGTGGTGACGGCGGCGCTCAAGGCGCGCCGCCAGGGCATCGTGCTGCCCGCCGAGGCGGTGGTGCGCAGCCCGTCGAACGAGGCGGTGGTGTGGATCAAGTCGGGCGCGGAGCGCTTCGTGCCGCAGCCCGTGCAGGTCCAGGTGCTGGACACGCACACCGTGCTGGTGACCCGGGGCCTGTCGGCCGACAACCGGGTCGTGGTCCAGGGCGCGGCGCTGGTCGCACAGATCCGCTGAAGGGGTTGGCATGTTCAACTGGATCGTCAGGCACAGCCTGCACAACCGGCTCTTCGTGCTGGCCATCGCTACCGTGCTGATGGCCTGCGGGGCGATCACGGCCTGGCGCACGCCGGTCGATGTGTTCCCGGACCTCAACAAGCCCGTCGTCACGGTGATGGCCGAGGCGGGTGGCATGGCGCCGGAAGAGGTCGAGCAACTGGTCACCTTCCCCATCGAGACGGCGCTCAACGGCATGCCCGGTGTCACCCGGGTGCGTTCGACGTCCGGGGTGGGCTTGTCCATCGTCTACGCGGAGTTCGATTGGGGCACCGACGTCTACCGCAATCGCCAGCTGGTGGCCGAGCGACTGGGGCAATTGAGGTCGCAACTGCCGCAGTCCATCACCCCGGTGATGGGGCCGGTCTCGTCCATCATGGGCGAGATCATGCTCATCGCCTTGCCGCTGGGCGATGGCAAGGACGCCGCCTCGCCCATGCAGGCGCGTGAGCACGCGGACTTCGTGCTGCGGCCGCGCCTGCTGGCCGTGCCCGGGGTGTCTCAGGTGATCCCCATCGGTGGCGAGGTGCGGCAGCTGCGGGTGGAGCCGGATCCCGCGCGCATGGCCCAGCTGGGTGTCTCCCTGACCCAGGTCGAGCAAGCCTTGCGTGGCTTTGCCACCAACGCGGGCGGCGGCTTCGTGGACCTCAACAGCCGCGAGTACCTGATTCGCCACCTCGGCCGCACCAACAAGGTGGAGGACCTGCAGGGCATCGCGGTGGCCTGGAAAGAGGGGCGACCGGTGTTGCTGAACCAGGTGGCCCAGGTCAGGTTCGCGCCGGGGCTCAAGCGGGGTGACGCTGGTTTCAAGGGCCAGCCGGCCGTCATCGTCAGCGTGCAGAAGCAGCCCTCGGCGGACACGGTGAAGGTGACCGCCCTCATCGAGCGCGCGCTGGAGGAGCTCCGGGCCGGCATGCCCCCGGGCCTGGCCGCTCCCCAGGTGCTCTTCAGGCAGGCGGACTTCATCCAGGCGTCCATCGGCAACGTGACCGAGGCGCTGCGGGACGGCGCCATCATGGTGGCCATCGTGCTGTTTGCCTTCCTGCTGTCGGCTCGCACCACGCTGATCTCGCTGGTGGCCATCCCGCTGTCGCTGGCGGTGACGGCGCTCGTGTTCCGGCTGCTGGACCAGTCGATCAACGTGATGACCCTGGGTGGCTTGGCCATCGCGGTCGGCGAGCTGGTCGACGATGCGGTGGTGGACGTGGAGAACATCCTGCGCCGGCTCAAGGAGAACCGCTTGCTGCCGCAGCCCAGGCCCATCCTGGAGGTGGTGCGGCAGGCCAGCGTGGAGGTCCGCTCGGGCATCGTCTACGCCACGGTGATCGTCGTGCTGGTGTTCGTGCCGCTGTTCGCGCTGCCCGGCATCGAGGGCCGCCTGTTCGCGCCCCTGGGCATCGCCTACATCGTGTCCATCCTGGCGTCGATGCTGGTGTCCATGACCGTCACGCCGGTGCTGTGCAGCGCCTTGCTCGGCCGCATGAAGCGGCTGGACCATGGGGACAGCCCGCTGGTGTCCAGGCTCAAGGCTTGGGACCGGCGCCTGCTCGACTGGTCCTTCCCGCACGCCAGGCTGCTCCTGGGTGGGGCGGTGGTGGCGGTGGCTGCGGCCGCGGCCACGGTGCCCTTCTTTCCGCGCGCTTTTTTGCCGGCTTTCAACGAAGGCTCGCTGGTGTTGTCGCTGATGTTCAACCCCGGTACCTCGCTGGCCGAGGCGAATCGCATGGGCGCCATCGCCGAGCGGCTGATCACCGCAGTGCCAGGTGTCACGCAGGTCGGCCGGCGCACCGGTCGTGCCGAGCTGGACGAGCACGCCGAGGGCGTGCATTCGGCGGAAATCGACGTGGACCTGCGCCGCGACGGGCCGCCCGTGGACCGCGAGGCGGTGATGGCGCAGATCCGTGCCCAGTTGTCGGTCCTGCCCGCGCAGGTGGCCATCGGTCAGCCCATTTCGCACCGGCTGGATCACCTGCTCTCGGGCGTGCGCGCCCAGATCGCCATCAAGGTCTACGGCGACGACACCGACACCCTGCGCGGCCTGGCCGAGCAGCTGCGGCAAGGCCTGGCCGGGGTTCATGGCCTGGTCGACCTGACCGTCGAGAAGCAGGTCCTGATTCCCCAGGTGATGGTTCGCATCGACCCGCAGCGGCTCGCGCAAACCGGCCTGGCGCCGGGCGAGGCGGTGCGGATCCTGCAAACGTTGACCGACGGGGCGCACGGGGCCCAGATCGTGGATGGGCCTCGTCGCTACGACCTGGTCTTGCGCCTGCCGGATGCGCAACGCGGCCCCGTCGACCTGGCGCGCACGCTGATCGACACGCCCGCCGGCCGCTTGCCGGTGTCGAGCTTTGCCAGCGTCGAAGAGGCCGATGGCCCCAACCAGATCGGTCGGGAGAACGGCCGTCGCCGCATCGTGGTCTACGCCAACACCGATGGTTCGGACATGGGGCAGGTCATCGCAGAGATCCGGCAGGTCATCGGGCGCACAGCGTTGCCAGCGGGCAGCTTCATCAGCCTCGAAGGCCAGTTCCAGGCGCAGGAGCAGGCCACCCAGCTCATCCTGGGCCTGTCCCTGGTGTCGCTGACGATGATGTTCCTGGTGCTGTACTCACGCTATCGGTCGGCGGTGCTGACCGGGGTCATCATGGCCAACATCCCCCTGGCTCTGATCGGCAGCGTGGTGGCCATGTGGTTGGCGGGGGTGAGCCTGTCGGTCGCGGCCATGGTGGGCTTCATCACCCTGGCCGGCATCGCCACCCGCAACGGCATCCTCAAGATCAGCCACTACATCAACCTGTGTCGCTTCGAAGGGGAGTCCTTCAGCCAGGCCATGATCGTGCGGGGCTCACTGGAGCGCCTGACCCCGGTGCTGATGACCGCCTTGGTGGCGGCCTTCGCGCTGACCCCGCTGCTCCTGGCGGGGGACGCCCCCGGCAAGGAGATCCTGCACCCGGTGGCGGTGGTGATTTTCGGGGGCCTGGTCAGCTCCACGCTGCTGGACACCCTGCTCACGCCCTTGCTGTTCTGGCGCCTGGGCCGCGAGCCCACCGAGCGCCTGTTGCGCGACTCTGCAGAGTCCGAATCCGCTGAGCCAGGGTCCCTGGCCGAAACCCGCGACGTTTTCTGAAGCGGGCGTCACCCACCTGGGCCAGCGTGGTGCCGCCCTCAAGCGCACCCCCACTTCAAACGGAGAACACACCATGCGTACCAGACAACTCATCCAGATCGCGGCCTTGGCTCTGGGGGCGCTGAGCCTGAACCCGGCGATGGCCCATGGCGCAGGCGAGCCGCACCATGGCG
>NZ_DCXA01000159.1:3674-15751 GCF_002328915.1 Aquabacterium sp. UBA2148 | reverse complement strand
GGCGAGCCGCACCATGGCGGCGTTGTCCAGGTCGTCAACGACCTGGCCTTCGAGCTGGTGGCCGAGGCCGATGGCGCCTCCCTTTACCTGGTGGACCACGATGCGCCCAAGTCGGCCAAGGGCGTCACCGGCAAGCTCACGGTGTTGCAGGGCGGCAAGAAGACCGAGGCCGAGCTCAAGGAGGCTGGCGGCAACCAGCTTCGGGCCCAGGGCGTCAAGCTGGGCAAAGGCGACAAGGTGGTGGCCGTGCTGAACAACGTCGCAGGCAAGACCGTGACGGTGCGCTTCACCTTGAAGTGAGGCGCCGAGCATTCTGGAGCATGCTTCGGAGGCCCTCCCGGCATGGAGGTCGGCGCACGCAAGGATCCTGACGACGTGTCGCTCGTGGACCTTGGAGGACGCGCGAAGGTGTTTGCTTCGCACCCGAAAACCTGACTTCTGTGCATTGAGTCGCTCCTTGCATGTTCGTTTGCACCGGTCTCCGCTTGGTTGGTTTTTTCGTTGACCCAAGTTCGAGCCGACCGGTTTCCTCGCTCGGGTGCGACTTTGTCCGTTGATGTTGGGAGACTCGAACCGAGTGAAAAATTCGGTTGGCGCTTGCTGTCAGCGAGCGCGGCTCTCAGCCTGCCGTGGTGCCGGCGCCTGGTGCGCCAGCTCTTGTCCAGCGGCCCTTCGTGAAACAACCCGAAACGTGCCCACCACGTTGCGCCAATAGAGTGGGGACATCTCACATGCGCCGGGATTCACGGCATCCGGAGGCACAGATTGGCAACCTCGGAATCCACCCACATCTACCTTCTCTGGCATGAGACCGACGGCGTCTTCAAGCTCGGGAAAGCGAACGATGTGCACGCGCGCATGGCGAGTCTTCCGGATGCCATCGACGTCGCTCGGTCTCGCCAGATGCGGGTGCCGAGCACCGCATTGGCCACGCGACTGGAGAAGCTGTGTCACGTCCTGTTCAGTGCGCATGCGCGCCCCAGGCCGCACCGTGGCGATGGCTACACAGAGTGGTTCGACACAGCGGTGCATGAGCAAGCGGTGGCCTTCCTCGAGGGCAATCGCGACTTGATGGGCTGTGGGCCGCTCACCCCGGTGCCACCCAAGGCGCGCAACGACGGGGCCCTGGCGAGCGTGGGAGCCCTGAGCGAGGCTCGCCAGCAAGCGCGGGAAAGCATGCGTGCGGCGTTGGCGGCCCGTCACCGCGAGGAGCGTCGCCAGTTCAACGCCCAAGCGCTCGGCGTTGCGCTCGAATGGCTGCAAACCATCGAGGAAAAGACCACCGTCATCGGGTGGTGCGACACCACGTTTGTGGTGTGGGCCAATGAGGGGGAAGACCTGTTTCGAAGCCTGGGCCAGTTGCATCACTTCCTTGTTGAAAAGCGCGTGTTCTCCATCTTCGAGGGGTGTTCGGGGACGGCCAACGGCATCTTGCTGTTCGAGTGCCAGGGCGACCAGGACTGGATGCGAGGCCGGTGTGCGAAGTGGGGGCTGCCGGAATTGGAGCCGCTCGAGCGCATGCTGCTTGCAGCGCCACCGGTGCCACCAGGCTGCGTGGATGACCTGCGCCAGCTGATGTCGGTGTCGTTCTGCGACGAAATGCGTGCCTCCGAGGACGAGCAGCGGGCGTGGCGGCGGCACATCGAGAAGGTGACATCTCGCATGCTCGCCGAGGTCATGGAAGACCGCAAGCCCGTGCCCGACTTCGAGCAATGCTGCATCGAGATGGCCGATGCGGTGATCGCGCCAGGGCAGATCGGCTGAGCAGCGGCCTGAGTGATGTCTTGCGGAGCTCTGTGTTCAGGCCCAGGCTCGCGCATCAAGCCGTGTATTGACGCAGTGCTTGCCGCGACGACCAGTTGCCTGTGTTGACCCCCGTGCTGCCACCGTTGTTGGCCTGAGAGGCCATTTGGGTCGCGGCTTCGAGCAAGTTGGTTTGCTGCCTTTTCAGCAGCGTGGCTTTGCCCGAGAACAGGTTGGTGGCGAAGGCCAGCCGGCTGGAGTCCGAAAGCTCGCTGTCTGCGCGCTTGCCGATGGCCTTGCCCAGTTGCGACAGCGTGGACAGCCCCGTGCCGGCGCTGGTCGTGGCGTCCGAGGGCGTTCCATTGCTGGACGCCGCTGACAGGGCTTTTTTCAGCGCTGCGGTGTCCAGCTTGAGCGTGCCGTCGGGTTGCCGTGTGAGCCCCAGCTTGGCCAATTGAGATCGGCTGGTGTCGGTGTTCGTGAGGGTGCGCCTTGAGGCGGCCAGCGTGCCGCTCGCCGAGCTTGACTCATCGGGCCGGGAAGCCTGGATGGCCTGGTTGTAGGCGGCGACGAAGCGCTCGACGGTCTGAGAGGCGTCGGCCACGCTGGTGGTGGCGCCGAGTTGGCTCATGGCTTGAGCGGCCCCCTGCAGCTCCGACACGGTGGCCTTGTACTTGCCCAGTTGCGACAGCGACGTCGAGTCGCTTTGCAGCTGGTTGCGCACTCGCTCGTGCGCCTTGCCCAGCGCGGGCGAAATCTTGTTGAGCGCCGCAGTGGTCGGGTTCTCCTGGGCGGCTACTTGGGCGGTGGCGGTGGTTGGGGCGGCGTTGGCCTGGGCCAAGGCTGCCGACGACAACGACACGGTCATCGCGCTCCTCCTGTTCGGTCCAGCACGTCCACACGTGCCTCGGGCCGAGTGTCCCGGATCAGGCGATGCGGGCAAGCCTGGATCAAGGGTGAGTGGCCCGCTCAATTCGACGCCATTTGTTCTGTGGACCTGTGTCCATGGTCGGGCGAGCGAGCCTGCAACGCAGGCCGTTGCACGTGTGTTCGGTGATTTGGTGCCTGGCTGCGACAGGTCGCTCTTCTGGGGGTGCTGATCCAAGGGGGATATGTCAGATCTGACAGTTGAACAGACGCCGCCAGAGGCGCCCAATCGTGCCCAGGTTGGGGCCCGACCCGAGTGAGTCGTTGGCCCCGCATTGATCGACGTGCAACAGGAGGCATGCATGACCCACTCTTCACGCTGGCGAGCCAACCTCGTCCAGGCCTTGCCCATTTGTGTTCTGGGTTGGTGGGGGGCGCACTCGGCGCATGCTGCGAGCCAGCTGACGGCGAACACCGCGGTCGTGTCGGCCAGCGGCCAGGACATCCTTCGCGATGCGCGCACCTTGACCGATGTGCAAGGGCGTCAACGCCTCGATGCGTTGGTCGACCACGCCGTGGCCGCACCCGAGGGAACGAGCGACGCCGGTCGCATCCAGGGGCAGGCGATCGCCGACATCGATGTGCAGCAAGGCGGCATGAAGTTGCTGACGCAAGTGCAATCGGTCATCCCGTCTGGCGAGCGTTTGCGAGGTGAGTCCTTCGCGTCGGCCAGCCTGTCCGACACCTTGCGCCTTGCCGGGGCCGGGGGGCAGCAGGCGCGCTTGCGGCTGCAAGTGGGATACGACGCCACCCATGACCTGAGCCCCGTGGCCTCGGCCGAAGTCGCGTCCTACCTGATCCGCAAAGAGTCGACCACGGACTTCAAGGTCCGCGTCAGCTGGGAGGTCCCCAACCCCCAGCACGGGGCACCTGGCTCTTCGGGCGAAGAGTCGCCCACGGTCACCGAACAACGCATCCTGACGGGGCGCATGTGGACCTTCTGGGATGGTCGCACCCAGTGGTACAGCACCGCGCTGACCGAGGTCGATGTGCATGGCGACCTGGGCACCTCCGAGCGCTCCATCTACTTCGATGAGCCGCCTGCGGGGTCTTTGCCCGATGCGCGTTGGCAGGGCTCGCATGCCTTTGACGTGTGGGTGCCCGGTGACACCGACCTCCAATTCGAGTGGCTGACATCGGTGCATGCCGCTTGCGCCGACACCCGTGCGTGCGGCGCGCAGGTCGATGCCATGCACTCGTTCAACCTCGCCTTGCAGCCCAGCGTGGGGCAGGTGACGTCGGCCAGCGGCTACGCCTTCTTGCAGCAGTCGGCGCCGGTGCCCGAGCCCCATGCGATCTGGATGACGGCCCTGGGCTTGTGTGCATTGGGGGGCCGTCGCGGTGTCCGACAAGTCATCCGCCGAGCTGTTTGATCGCCTGCTGTCGGCGCAACTGGCGTTTGCCTCGGCGCCCAGCATCGGCGCCCTGACCGATGTCTGCCGTCAGCTCAGCCTCGACCTGGGCTTTCGGCACTTCGTGTACGCCCTGCGCGTGCCCACGAACTTTGCCAATGCGCGCTTGATCATCCTTGACGGCTACCCGCCCGAGTGGGTGCAGCGCTACTTCGCTTGCGCGTACCACGACCACGATCCGGTCATGGCGTACTGCTCCAATCAGGTGGTGCCGATTTGCTGGAGCGACCTGACGCAGTCCCTGTCGGGGCCTTCGCGTCACATGATGGCGGATGCGGCAGCGCACGGGCTGGTCGATGGCGTCACGGCGCCGGTGCACAGCCCGCAGGGTGAGCTGGGTGTGTTCAGCCTGGCATCCGATGCGGCGCCCGAAGAGGCGCGTCGGGTGGCGGTGTCCGCCTTGCCCTGGGTGGCCATGCTGGCGGGGCACCTGCACGAGGCGGTGCGACGCGTCAGCGGCTTGCTGCAGCAGCCGACCCCGGACCTCAGCCCCAGGGAGCTGGAATGCCTGCGCTGGGCCGCCGATGGCAAGACCTCCTCGGAAATTGCTCAGCTGCTGGGCATGTCCGAGCGAACCGTGAACTTCCACTTGCAAAACGCGGTGCACAAGCTGGACGTGGCCAACCGGCAGCACGCCGTGGTCAAAGCCGCTGCCACCGGGCTGATCCAGCCCAAACCATTTTGAGTCAGCCTGTGGGGTGGTGGGCCGTCGGCCTGCAACAGGCGGCCGTTCTTCTCTCAACCAGGAAACCAGACATGATGACGATCACAGGCTCGACACCCATCCGCCTTTCCGGCGGCTTGCTCCTTGGCGCCATGGCCTTGCTGGCCGGGTGCGCCGCCACGCAGGTGCCACAAGACAAGCTCGAGCAACGCACGGCCATGGCCATCGGGCGGGATGTGGGGGCCTTCACCATCTCGAACCAGGCGATGGAAAGCGATGGGGGTGGGCGCATGAACTACACCGTCACCACCAAGGATGGCGCGCTCTACCAGTGCTACATCTACGAAGCGCCCCCGCTGGCCAAGATCACCTCGTTCGGCATGGCGCCGACCACGTCCGATGCCATCTGCACCCAGAGGAGTGGCGCCAAGCCCGGCAAGGCCGCGCAGAAGGAAACCCCGCCCGCTTGCAATGCCTTGCTCAAGGCCGCAGGTCGTTGCTGAACGCGACCCTCAAGGCACCGCCCCAGGCACCTCGAACAACCCGCCACCGTGCGTTGTCACGTAAACGCTGGTGGTGGAGAACCCCGCGCCGTCGGAGCCTGGCGTCACCGCGCTGGGCAGCATCAAGCCTCGCGCCAGGGTGCACCAATTGCCCTCAGGCGTCAGCCGCCAGACCTCGCCGCTCCAGTACGACGCCACGTACAACAGGCCCTGGCGGTCGATGCCCAGGCCGTCCAGCCAGGTCCAGCCGCGCCCCTCGGGGGCTGGCGCCACCAGCCGAACCTGACCCGACTCGCGGTCCACCGCCATGACCTTGGGCGGGATCATTTGGTTGACGTAGAGCGTGCGCTGGTCGTGGCTGAGTGCCAGGCCGTTGCTGTTGAGCGCCAGCCAGCCGCGCTGCACGGTGCCGTTGGGCAGGACTCGATCAAGGCTCCTGGCCAGGTCGTCCGAGGCGTAGAAGGTGCCGTCGTCGGCGCGCACCAGGCCATTGGCCATGGCCAGGCCCTTGACCACAGGCGTGGTGGCGCCGGTGGCCAGGTCCACCTTGGAGATGCCGGCCGAGCCCAGCCAGGGCAGCAGCCCATTGAGGCTGTTGCCCGTGCCCACGTGTGCCTCGTGTTCGCCTGTCACGGCGATGCCGCCTGGCGACTTCAGGGCCGTGGTCACGGTGGTGACCTGGCCTTGCGGGGCCTCCAGGCGGAACAAGGCACCTTTGGTGACGCTGGTGAACAGCAGGCGTCCCTGACGGTCAAAAGCCAGGGACTCGAGTGGGCCGCGGCCGCTGGTGAGTTGGCGCGCCGGGCCTGCGCCAGGGCAGTCGGGCGGCGCGGCGCTGACGGGGTTGTGGGCCAGCGCACACAGCGCCACCGAGAGCGCAGCGGTGAGGATCGGGGTCCTCCCTGTGGGTTTGTTCATGTGTTTCTCCTGTGATTGTCGCATCTTGTGTGATAGAAATATCACACCGATCGTATCCAAGTGTTCCTGCGTTCGCCTGGGGGCTTTCACGGGGTGGCCGCGCGCGGTCAAAGCCATCGCCGGGACCCCTTGACCTGTGACCTACACTCGCGCCGATGCCTTCTTTCCCGCCCGATTCGCCGACCCTGCCGGACCACCTGCTCGCGCCTGACGGCACCCGTTTGCACCTGAGCCACTGGCCCGTGACGCGGCCGCGGGGTGTGGTGCAGACCCTGCATGGCTTCGGTGAGCACCAGGGGCGCATCGAGCCCCTGGCGCAGGCGCTCAACCGAGCAGGCTGGGCCGTGGCGGGCATCGACCACCGGCACAACGGTCGCTCTGGGGGTGAGCGTGGTGTCGTCCGCGATGGCGACGACTTGCTGCGCGATCAGGCGCAATTGCACGATGTGCTGGGCCTGGCCTATGGGCGCCTTCCCCGCGTGATGATCGGCACGAGCCTGGGCGGTTTGTTGGCGGCGAGGTTCGCTGCGGCGCAGTCAGGCCAGGCCGAGCTGGAGCCTTGGGTGCGTCCGCTGGACGCGGTGGTGCTCATCGCCCCTGCGCTGGCGCCGGCCTTGTCGCCACCACAAAGCGCCACACTCGCCGTGCTGTCCCGCATGGTGCCGGACCTGCCGGTGTCGCTGTCTTACATGCTGGGCTGGGGCTCGTCCGTGCCCGAGGTGGTGGCCGCCAAGAAGCAAGACCCGCTCATCCACACCACGATGACCCCACGCGTGGTGCAGCACATGCTGTCTTCGGCGCAGCGCGTGTTCGAGCAGTTGCCCAACTGGCGCACCCCGGCGTTGATCTGCCACGCGGGTGCCGATCGGCTGGTGGCGCCTTCGGCCGCGCGGCGCTTTGTGCGCGAAGCACCTGCCCACCTGGTGCACGAGATGGCCTTTGCCGACATGGCCCACGACCTGCTCCACGAGCCCTGCGCCGATCAGCTCATCGCTGCGATCGTGGCCTGGCTGCAGCCGTGGGCGGTGTCCGACCAGCCAGGCGCACGCCCATGACCCGCAGCGACAAAGCGCCTGGCCATGCCGACCCAGGCAAGGTCGTCGGGGCCACCCGCACGCGGTTGATCGAGGCCGCGATGGGGGAGTTCATCGAGCACGGCTTCGCTGGCACCGACACCAACCGCATCGCACGGCGAGCGGGCTTTGCGCCGCAAACTTTTTACCGATGGTTCTCCGACAAGGCTGCGGTGTTCGCCGAAGTGCTGCACGTCTGGGAGGAGGCCGAGTTCGCGCTGTTCATGTCCTTGTTGGGGCCGCATGAGCTGACCCCGCTGCAGCTGGCCGAGGCCTGTGTGGAGAACATGCGGCCTTTCCTGACGTTCCGCCAGCACCTGCGCTCGGTGACCCTGCAGGACGCGGCGGTCAGGGCCGTGCGCGCGCAGGGTCGCGCCGCCTTGATGTCACGCCTGGGCCCCTGGTGTGCCCACCTCGCGCCCGAGTCGCTGGCCCACACGCTGCTGCAGATCGAGTCCTTGAGCGAGATGCTGGCGCGCGGCGACTTGTCCGACCTGGGCGTGAGCGGCAGCGAAACCCTGCAGGCCCTGGCGGATCACATCCGGGCACTCAGGCCTGCGGGCGCTTGACGTGCTGGCGAGCCCAGGCGCTCGCTCCAGTGGTGGTGAACGCGGTCCAGCAAGCTGGCGAGTGATTCGCTGCGGTAACCCAGGTCCCGGGTGGCCAGTTGGTCGTCCGCCAGCATGTCACCGCAAAGGATCTCGGCCAGACCTGGGGTCAGCTCGGGCCGCTTGCCATCGACGCGAGACCACCAGTCCGACAGCCTGGCCACGGTTTTGAGCACCGGCGCTGGAACGGTCGAGGTCACGGGTTTGACGCCCGTGCGGCTGGCGATCGCGTTGAACATGTCCAGGTAAGACACGGTGGGCCCACCCAGCACGTAGCGCGGGGCGGCGTCCGGGCGCAGCGCGGCCGCCACATGGGCCCGAGCCACGGCCTCGACCGCGCAGAAGTTGGCGCGCCCCTTGGGGCGGCCTTGAGTTTGCCGGCAACGGCGTCATCGAACATCTTGATCCAGCCGGCCTGGTCATGTGGCCCCAGCAGGTGAGAGGGGTGCATGCTCACGGTGGACATGCCTGCGCGATGCGCGTTCTGCAGCTCCTCATCGGCCATCAACTTGGTCAGCAGGTAAGGGTTGCGTTCGCTGCTCATCGATCGCAGGCTGTTGTGCTCCGAGATGGGCTCGCCTTCGTCCTGAAAGACGCCCAGGGTCGAGGTGAGCACGACACGAGAGGCCCTGCGCTTGAGCGCGGTCAGGATCAGGTTGCGGGTGGCCGTGACGTTGTCTCGCATCAGGATGTCCATGTCGCCGTGCCACATCGAGATCGCACCGGCCACGTGGAACACCGCATCGGGCCTGTCCGGCATGGCCGCGAGCAGCTGCCGCTCATCGTCCAGTGAACCATTGCGGATGCTCAGGTGCGGCGACTGCATCCAGGCGGGCACCTCGGATCGGACCAGGGCGGTGACGTGCCAGCCGGTGCTGAGCAGCTCCTGAACAAGGTGCCGACCCAGGAAGCCTGCGCCTCCCGTGACGAACGCGGTCTTTCCCATGGTGTGGTGTTCCTCGTGTGTGTTGGGTTGTGGGGAGGCGCTCAGAACTTCAGGCGCAGCCCGAGCTGCGTCGTGAAGGCGCGGTAACGGGCCTCGACGTTGCCGGGGGGGATGTTGGGGATGTTGCCGAAGCCGCCCGTGGAGGTGCGCACGCGGCGGTGGCCCACATCGAGCGTCATGGCTTCGCTGACGTCCCAGCTCACGCCAAAACCCCACTGGCGCACATCGACGTCGGCGGAGGCGTCGCCGAAGCTCACGCCACCTGCCGCGAGGCCCTTGACGTCCAGGCTGCCTCGGCCCAGGCCGGCGCCGATGTATGGCTTGAAGGGCAGGCCAAGGGGTTTGAGGTCGAAGTCGTACCAGAGGTTGACCACCCAGCTCTTGAGCTGTTCCTTGCCATCGCCGGCCAGCACGCCGCCGCCGTCATAGAGCCGGTTGCCGAAGCTCTGGATGTCGTTGCTGCGCTGGCTGTAGCTCAGCTCGATGCGTGGACCGATGTCCAGCGCGCGGCCCACCGAGATGGCGCGCGCACTGGCGAACTTGAAGTCGTTGTCAAACCCGATGTTGACGAAGTTGAAGCCCTGTTGATAGAGGTTCTGCTGCGAGGCCCGGTTCGATCCCAGTTCGATGGCGGCGTAGTTGTGCCCGTCCAGCCAGTGGGCGTTGGCGTGTTGGGTGCAGGCCAGCGAAAGCAGGGACAGGGCGGCGAGGGTTTGAAACTTCCGAGACATGGTGGTTCCGTTTTGAGGTTGAGGTGAATGGGCAGGTCAGGCAGCGGCTGCGACATGGGCCTTGAGTTCGGCTTGGGTCAGCATGTTTCGCAAGGCGAGCTGCAAAGCGGCGCGCAGCTTGCGCACCAGGAAGGGGGCCAGGACCCACGAGAGCGGTCCACTGAGCACGGCGCCATGCCGCACGACGTTCAGCCTGCTGTCGATCGACTCGACCTCGTGCGTGAAGCGAACCCGAAGACCGGGCAGCCGAACGGTGTTGCTGTAGGAGCGAAGCAGCTCCACGCGCTCGAGTTCGAAGCGCAATTCGGGGCCGCCTTTGAGCTTGAAAGCGCCGATGGTGCCGGGGCGAAACGCACCGTCCAGGCGGCTCCACTCGACATCGGTGTCCCAGGCGGGCGAGCCCTCAACGTCGATCCACATCTTCCAGATGTCGGTGGCTGAAGCGCGCGTGGTGGCTTGAACTTGTACGTGTGGCATGGTGAGTGAGCGGGGAGTGGGTGTCTGAATGGATGAGCCGCGCGTGCTCGATGTCCTGCACGATCAGGTCGATCACCTGGCGGCGTCGAACGCCAGCCAGGAAGAAGTGCCCACCGGGCAGGACGTGGTGGCGCACGGTGCCGCTGACCTGCCGAGACCAAGGCAGCATGTCCTGTGGGCGGGCCAAGGGGTCGGCGTCGCCTGCAAAGGTGGACAAGGCGCAAGGCAAGGCTTCGATGGCCCCTGAACCTGCGCCGTGGTGCGTCTCGCACGCACGCAAGTCCGTGCGCATGAGGTTGAGGTAGTTGGCCGTGATCGCTTGGGCTGGCAGGGCTCCCACGCGCTGCAGGCGTTCGACCAGGAGCGCGTCGGGCAGTTGGTGCAGGCGCTCGCCTGCTGGCCTGGGGTGTTGCGGCGCTCGGTGCCCGGATGCGCCCAGCCACAAGGGGGCAGGGCATCGCCGGGCAAGCATCTGGCGCGCAACCTCGTGGGCCACCATGGCACCCATGCTGTGACCGAAGAAGGCGAGCGGCCCTTGCGCCAGCGGCTCCACCTGAGGCAACAAGCACGCGGCCAGTTCGCACAGGTTGTCGAGTGCCGGCAGGTGGGCCAACGCGCCCCTGCCTGGGTACTCGATCAGGCTGACGCGCCAGCTCGCGGGCAGGCTCGCTGCCATCGCTCGGTAGCTGTGGCCATGCCCTCCGGCATGGTGAAACCAGACCAGGTGCATGGGGGCGGCCCCGGCTGCGTTCATGCGGGCTCCGCCTGGCGCTGTGCCGCGTAAACCTCGGGTGCGATGGCCTGCGAGACGATGGTGGCTTGGCCGAACGCGCCCTGGTCGTCGCACAGCTGCATGGTGACCTTGCTGGTGCGCGTTGTGCCCGTCCACGCGACCGGGGAGAAGCTGGGGCTCAGCCACAGTCGGCCATGGCGCCCGATCGGTGCACTCAGAGAAAAGCGCAGGTCCACGAGGTTCATGGGCGTGCCCAGCGGCACGGCCAACTTGCCGTGGGCCACCAGCATGAAGCACTGGCGCGCGACCTCCAGGAAGTACAGCATCGACAGGCTGCCTGGAGGTCCGTCGGACAAGGCGTGCCCCTCGGGCAGTTCGGCGGTCACGACGCCCAGCGCGCCTTCGCGCACCTCCAGGTCATGGACCAGGCGGTTTTCGGCGCGGGCTTTGTGCAGCCACTTTGCATCGGGCAAAGCGGTGGTGGCCGGCGAGACCGGGGCCGGGGCGCGGGGCGGGGCTTCGGTGGTGCCCACTTCGACCTCGCACACACACTGGCCCGCTTGTTCGATGCGAACGACGAAGCCTTGGGTGCCGTCTGCCTGACACGTCAGGCGAATCGGGGCCTGTTTTTCGGTGTAGCGCCGGAACCGAACGCCCAGGCTGCTTGGCTGCCGCGATGCCTGGCCCAAGTCGACCAGGGCCAGCTCGGTGAGCTGGAGGGCCGCCTCCAGCAGGAGGATGCCCGGCACGTGGTCGAGCGGGTGATCGAAGTAGTAGGGGTGGCCCTCGTCGACGATGGCCGTGGCGAGCCAGGTGCCATGCTGGCGATCGATTTGTCTGAGCAACACGTTGCGTGGGTCGCGCCGGTTGACCATCAGCGGTGCACCGGGATGCGGGCAGGGGGCAGCCGGCGGCGTGTGCTGGAGCCGCTCCACGATGCGGGTGCGCAGGCGCAGCGCTTGCAAGAGGGTGTCGGCCAGGGCCTGAGGCCATGCAGAGATGGCGTGGCTGGACGTGGCCACCGGGTGCGCGGCGGGCTCCGCTTGCGCCGGGGGCATCGCTGTATCGGTTTCTGGCACGGGGGAGGCATCAGGCTCGCTGAAGCGCACGCGCAAGGGCAGTTGTGCGGCGGGCTCGCTGACGGGCGGGCGGGCCTGGATGCGATCGATGAACAACCAGGCCACGGGCGTGCCCCGCTTTCGCCACTCGATCCAGGCGTGGTCCTGCCCCGAGTTCAGGGCCGCCAGGAGGGTCTCCATCCCGCAGGCTTCGCCCATGAAGCCTGCGCGTTGCTGCGCGGCTCCCAGGTCGGATTGTTTCTCCGGGCACAGTTCGACGAAGG
>NZ_DCXA01000159.1:0-3604 GCF_002328915.1 Aquabacterium sp. UBA2148 | reverse complement strand
CGGGCACAGTTCGACGAAGTCGGTGTGGCCGGTGTCGGCGGCGCAACCCAGCAGGGCCCGAGCCCTGCGGGCGTCCCGCACATCGTCACCCGCTTGCACGACCGCGTGCAGCCGCGCGATGGCCTGCGGGGGTGGGTTCGAGTCTGCTGGGGCGTGCTGCAGGGCCAGCACGCCGTAGCCCTCGCCCCATGTCCAGGGTTGTGATGCGGCGCGTTGGGCTTCAACCGGGCAATTGATGTAATGACCGGCCCCCAGGAGCAGGTGCTCGCAGCGCTCGCTCAGCCAGTCGCGGGCGGCGAGCAGCGAGTGCCAGAAGCTGTCTGACGGGCCGGACAAAGTCTGGTGGAAGGCCCGCAGGTCCAGGATCTGTGCGGGGTAGCCCGACAGCATCGTGGGCAGCATCGTGGCCACGTCATCGACCACGATGTCTGGGGTGGCGGGCTGGCCATCCTCGAAGTGGGCTGCGCATTCGCGGTAGCCCTTGTGGAAGCGCTCTCCCCCCAGGTTGGCGCACACGACCATGGCGGTGTCGGCCGAGCCACGCCATCCGGGCAGCCGGTCAACCAGCCGGCGCGTGCGGTGCGTGACCAGCAGTTTGAAAGCGTCCACATGGGAGAGCGGGCGCGGTCCCATGCGCCAGCCTGACACGTCGAGCGTGCACTCGCCTTGCAGGAAGTGCCCCTTCAGGCCCTTGGCATCGGCGGCATTGGCCCTGGAGGCCGGGAAGGGGCGTGGCGTGGGCTCATGCACCTGCGTGAGCGCTGGTTGCCAGTCCACGGCGTGCTGGCCGATGCCCAGGCTCGCATCCTGTCCGACGACGTCCAGGTTCAGCAGCCTGACCGGGTTGGGGCGGCTGGGCGTGCCTGCTGCCTGCATGGCGATGACGGTGCGGCCCAAGGCCGGTGGGGCTTCCTCGATGACGGCATGGGCGTTGGCCCCACCGAAGCCGAAGCTGGAGATGGCGACCCTCAGGGGCGAGCCTTGCGCCTCCAAGGGGGCGGCCTGACGGGGCAATTCGAAGCAGCTGTTGGCGAGGTCGTCGTGGGGACGCACGTCGATGTGCGGGGGCACCACGCGGTGCTTGAGCATCAGCAAAGCCTTGGCAAGCGAGGCCGAACCCGCCGCAGCGAGCGTGTGCCCCACCAGCGGTTTGATCGAGCCCAGAGGGAGCTTGCGTCCTGGGCTCAGGTGCGGCTGGAAGAAGCCGGTGAGCGAGGCGATCTCCGTGTGATCGCCCACGGGTGTGCCCGTGCCGTGCGCCTCCACGTACTGGATGCTGGCGGGGTCAACATCGCGGTAGGCGCGTTGGTAGGCGCAGACCTGAGCCTGGTGGCCTGGTGCGAAGACGGAGCCCTCTGCGCCATCGGAGGAAATGCCCAGGCTGCGCACCAGGCCCAGCGGCCGGCGCCCGGCGTGCAAGGCTTCGCCCAGGGGCTCGACCAGGAACGCGGCCACGCCTTCGCCCGGCACGATGCCGTTCGCGTCTTGTGCGAAGGCTTTCAGGCGGGCGTCGGCCGACAAGGCCTTCAGTTGCGAAAAGCCCAGGAAGAGTTGCGGCGGCAGGAACACGTTGACGCCAGCCACGATGGCGCGGCGAGCCTGGCCGGTGTGGATCAGCGCTTGCGCTGTGGCCAGCGCATAAGGGAAGGAGCTGCAGGCCGTGTCGACGCTCAGCCTGGGGCCGTCGATCGCCAGGGACTCGGCGATGTCCGCCAACTGATCGGCAGGGTCCAGCCAGTCCGGGGTGAAGCTGCGGTGCATCGCCAGGTGGCTGTCTGCGCGGCAGTGACTGTCGTCCGACCAGGACGTGCCCATGACCAGCGCTGTGCCTTGCCGAGGAGCTGGCGATGCCCCCTGCAAGGCCGCGCCCTGCCACAGCGATTCGCAGACCCGGACGGTGAGGTCGCGCTGCTGGCGCCAGGCGAAATCACCGTGTCCTGAGCTGGGCAGATCAAGGCAGAACGCCCGGTCCAGGTAGCTGCGGTTGCGTGTGCCCGGGGTGGCGCTCACGAAGCGGTCGGCCGGGATGCCCCAACGCGAGGGCAGTGAGGTCAGCGGTGCGGGGAGTGCCTGCAGGATGGCAGCCCAGAGGTGTTCGAGCAGGCCGTGGCCGGCGAATTGGCCGGACATCGCGGAGATGCAAAGCAGGTCCAGATCGATCGACATGGTGTTCTCCTGGGTTCAGGTGGCCGAGGCGTTGCCCTGCATCACTTCGAGCATGCGAGGACAGCTGATGAGCAGCCAGTCGGGCACGGTCGGGCGAGAGAGTTCGGCGTGGAAGCGGCGCGTGCCGTCTGCGTTGCCGATGCCTGACATGCCCAGTTGCGCCATGCGTTGCTGCACGGCGCGGTTGGCCAAGCCTGTCTCGTGCCACACCGACCACAGGAGCGAGACCACCCGGCTGTCGGGGCATGCGCTGGCCAGTTCGGCGGCCATGGCATTGAGCACCTCGTTGCCGGCGCAGTAGTCCGTCTGCCCGGCATTGCCGGTGTGCGAGACCAGCGAGCTGAAGAACACGATGTACTTGGGCGACTGCCGGGCCAGTGCCGAGCGCAGGTGCAGGGCGCTGTGGGCCTTGGTTCGGAACACACGCAGGAAGCTGTCGACAGGCTTGGCGCCCAGTCCGCGGTCTTCGACCACGCCAGCGGCGTGAATCACCATGTCGATGCGCCCCAGTTGGCCCGATGCCTGCTGGATGACCGCCTCGACCGCATCGGGCTGTGTCAGGTCTGCCGACAGGTAGTGGAACTGGCCGCCTGCTTCGCGCACGCGCTGCGCCGTGCGGGCCAGGGCTCGCTGACGCGGGTCTGCGTCGAGCTGCACAGGGGTGCCTGGGGCCTGCTGTGCGCGACCGTCGTCACTGGGTTCGGCGCGTGAGGCGGCTTCGTCCCATGGAGTGCGGCCGATCGCGACGATGCGCGAGCCATACCTGTGAGCCAGGTCGATGCCCACCTCGGCAGCGATCCCGACGCCTCCGCCGAACAGCAGCACCACGCTGTTTTGATCGAGGTCGAGTTTGGCGTTCGCCGGGGGTTCGATCTCGGGGTGTGGGTCGGCGATGCGCTCTGTGGCCTTGCCCCCTTGAAGCCGAAGGTCGTGTTTGCCAGGGTGCGCGCAAGCGAGGGCCAGCGCGGCGTTCAGATCGGATGCGTCGTCAAGGCTCACCGAGCTCACGGTGATGCCGGCATTGCGCCACTCATGGCTGAGGGCGCGCGCCACCCCTCTTGCCCCCGCATCGCAAAGCGGGTGGCCGGCCAGCAGCACGCCGAGTCGGGTGATGGTCGGGCCGGAGGCCTTGCCCAGGGCCTTGGCCAGCGTGAACAGCGCGAGGGCCGGAGCATCCAAGGCATCGGCGCCCAGGCGGTTGTTGTCGCTGCCTTTGGCTTGTGTCACGAAGGCTGCGGTGCAAGGACCCAGCCCTGTCAGCAAGGGCTCGATGGCCTTGGTGAGGCCATCCACATCGCCCAAAGCGATCGCGTCTGCCCCGGGCCGTTGCCAGCCGTGCTCGCTGAACACAAGGTGCTGCACGACGGTGCCTGCTTCGCGCAGTGAAGCGATCAGGCGGTTCGTTGCGGGGGTGTCTGCGCCGACCAACCAGAGGCGT
>NZ_DCXA01000082.1:7691-14778 GCF_002328915.1 Aquabacterium sp. UBA2148 | reverse complement strand
AAGCGCCGCACCAAGGGCATGATCGCCCGCGAAGCCGGCATCGAGCCGCTGGCCGACAAGCTCTTTGCCGACCCGATGCTCGACCCGCAAGCCGAAGCCGCTGCGCTCATCAACGCCGAGGCCGGTTTCGCCGACGCGTTCGCCGTGCTCGATGGCGTGCGCGACATCCTCTCCGAGCGTTGGGCCGAAGACGCCGACCTGATCCGCAAGCTGCGCGACTGGCTGTGGGACGAAGGCCTGTTCCAGTCCAAGCTGATGGCCGGCAAGGACGAGAACCACCCAGACGTCGCCAAGTTCCGCGACTACTTCGATTACGACGAGCCGATCCGCACTGTGCCTTCGCACCGCGCACTGGCCGTCTTCCGCGGTCGAACGCAGGAGTTCCTCGACGCCAAGCTGGTGCTTGACGAGGAAGTGGTGCCAGGCAAACCGACGATGGCGGAAGGCCGCATTGCCATCCACCTGGGCTGGTCGCACAAGAAGCGCCCGGCCGACGAGCTCATTCGCAAGTCGATCGCCTGGACCTGGAAGGTCAAGCTCAGCCTGAGCCTGGAGCGCGACCTCTTCACCCGCCTGCGCGAAGCCGCCGAGGCCACCGCCATCAAGGTTTTCGCCGAGAACCTGCGCGACCTGCTGCTGGCCGCGCCCGCCGGCAAGCGCGTGGTCATGGGCCTGGACCCGGGCATCCGCACCGGCGTGAAGGTGGCCGTGGTCAGCGACACGGGCAAGGTGCTGGACACCAACACCGTCTACCCGCACGAGCCGCGCAAGGACTGGGAGGGTTCGATCCACACCCTGGCCAAGCTGTGCGCGGCGCATGGCGTCAACCTGATCGCCATCGGCAACGGCACGGCCAGCCGCGAAACCGACAAGCTCGCGGCCGACCTGATCAAGCGTTTGCAACAGCTCGCGCCCGGCGCGGTCATCGACAAGGTGGTGGTCAGCGAGGCTGGGGCTTCGGTTTACTCGGCTTCGGAGTTCGCCAGCAAGGAGCTGCCTGATCTGGATGTGAGCCTGCGAGGCGCCGTCTCCATCGCCCGTCGTTTGCAAGATCCGTTGGCCGAGCTGGTCAAGATCGACCCCAAGAGCATCGGCGTGGGTCAGTACCAGCACGACGTCAACCAGAGCGAGCTGGCGCGCACGCTGGTCGCGGTGGTGGAAGACTGCGTCAACGGCGTCGGCGTGGACCTCAACACCGCCTCGGCGCCGCTGCTTTCGCGCGTGTCTGGCCTGAGTTCGGCGGTGGCCAACAGCATCGTGCGCTGGCGCGACGCCAACGGTGCATTCAAGAACCGCAAGCAGTTGCTGGATGTCGCTGGCCTCGGCGCCAAGACCTTCGAGCAGGCAGCGGGCTTTCTGCGCATCCGCGATGGCGACAACCCGCTGGACTTCTCGGGCGTGCACCCAGAAACCTACCCCGTCGTGCAGAAGATGCTGGCGCAAACGGGCAAGACCGCGCAGGAGCTCATCGGCAAGTCCGACGTGCTGCGCTCGCTCAAGCCCGAGCTGTTCGCCGATGAGAAGTTCGGCGTGATCACGGTCAAGGACATCCTGGTCGAGCTGGAAAAGCCTGGTCGTGACCCGCGCCCCGACTTCAAGGTGGCGCGCTTCAACGATGGCGTCGAAGACATCAAGGACTTGAAAGAAGGCATGGTGCTCGAAGGCACGGTGTCCAACGTGGCGCAGTTCGGCGCCTTCGTTGACTTGGGCGTTCACCAGGACGGCCTGGTTCACGTGAGCCAGCTGTCGAACAAGTTCGTCAACGACGCGCGCGAGGTGGTCAAGACGGGCGACATCGTCAAGGTGCGGGTGCTGGAGGTCGATCTCTCGCGCCAGCGCATCTCTCTGACGATGAAGCTCGATGCGGCCGTGCCCAAGCAGGGTGCGCCGGGTGGCGCGCGCGACAACAGCTTCAGGCCTGCAGCTCGCCATGAGCGGCAAGGTGGAGGCGGGCGAGGGCAGTCGCCTCAGCCGCAGGCGGCATCGGCGATGGCTGCGGCATTTGCCAAGCTGAAGAGGTGATTGGCTTTGGGGGCTTGCGGCGGTTGGTGCGTGGCCCGGTGGGTGGGGCAGGGCCGGAGCAGGCGCCCCTGTCCCCCATCTCATCGCTACACCGTGGCAAGCCCTTCAACCCACCCCACCCCGGTGTCACCCGAAGCGGCGTGTCATGCGCGTTGATCAGGGCTTCCAGCGCAGCAACCGCAACCCATTGAACACCACCAGCAGGCTCGCCCCCATGTCGGCGAACACCGCCATCCACAGCGTGGCTTGGCCGGTGAAGGCCAGCACAAAAAACACCGCCTTGATGCTCAGCGCCAGAACGATGTTCTGCCACAGCACGTTGGCGGTCTCGCGGCTCAGGCGGATGTAGGCCGGCAGCTTGCGCAGGTCGTCGTCCATGATGGCGACGTCAGCGGTCTCCAGCGCCGTGGCGGTGCCGGCTGCGCCCATCGCCAGGCCCACGTCCGAGCGAGCCATCGCCGGGGCGTCGTTCACGCCGTCACCCACCATGGCCACGCTGCCGTGGCTGGCCTTGAGCGCGGCAATGGCATCGAGCTTGTCCTGCGGCAACAAGCCACCTCGTGCATCGGCCAGACCGAGCTGACGCCCCACGTGTCCGACGCTGACCGGGTTGTCCCCGCTGAGCATCACGGTGTGCACACCCAGTGAGCGCAGGGCAACCAGCGCCTCACGGGCGTGCTCGCGCACGGTGTCGGCCACGCCCAGCACCGCCACCGCTTCCGACTCGTTGAACAGCACGAAGGCGGTTTTGCCTTGCTGCTCCAGGGCTTGCAGGTGGGCCATGGCATCGTCATGCTGCATGCCTTGTTCGGCCATCAGGCGTGGGTTGCCCAGCCACCAGCGGTGCCCATCGATGAGGCCGCTCACGCCGCGCCCGCTGAGCAATTGAAAGTCGCTGACCGGCAGCAGCTGGGCCTCAGGGCCCGCACCGGAGCGCCACCCGTTCACCACCGCCCGCGCAACCGGGTGACTGCTGTGTTCGTCCAGGCTGGCAGCCACCCGCAGGGCTTCGGCCGTGCCCCAGCGCCCAAGGGGCTCGCAATCGGTCAGGGCAGGGCGGCCTTGCGTCAAGGTGCCCGTCTTGTCCAGCGCCATGGCGCGCAGCTTCTGACCGGCTTCGAGGTGGGCGCCACCTTTGACGAGGATGCCCTGCCGAGCGCCTGCGGCCAGTCCGCTGACCACCGTCACCGGCGTGGACACCACCAGCGCACAAGGGCAGGCGATCACCAGCAGCACCAGCGCCTCATAAAGCCACTCGTGCCAGTCGCTGCCGCTGATCCAGGGGCCCAGCACCGCGATCAACACCGCGATCAACACCACCACCGGAGTGTAGAAGCGAGCGAATTCATCGACAAAACGCTGCGTCGGGGCGCGCTGGGATTGCGCGGCCTGGATGGCCTCCGCCATGCGCGCCAACGTGCTGCGGCCAGCGGCCTCGGTGCTGCGAGCCTCGATGCTGCCGTCTTCGAGCACGCTGCCGGCCAGCAATCGGTCTCCGGTGGTTTTGTCCTGAGGCAGGCTCTCGCCGGTCAGGGCGCTTTCGTTGACGGCTGCTTGACCAGAGATCACCACGGCGTCCAGTGGCACGCGCTCACCGGGCCTGACGCGGATCAAGGCGCCCACCGGCACCGCCGCGACGGGCTGACTGACCCATGCGCTGCCTTGTTTGACCCAGGCCACGTCGGGCGCCAGCGCCGACAGGGCTTGCACCGCCTTGCGTGCGCGCTCCAGAGACAGGGCCTCGATGGCTTCGGCCACCGCGAACAGGAACAACACCATGGCCGCTTCGGCCCACTGACCGATGACCAGCGCACCGCCCACGGCCAGCGTCATCAGGAAGTGGATGTTGAGCGTGAGGTGCCTGAGCGCGATCCAACCCTTTTTGAGGGTGGGGCCGCCAGCCAGCGCGATGGACAGCGCGGCCAGCGACATCACGGGCCAGCTGATTTCGTCCTGCGTGACCCAGGCCACCGCTTCAGCGGCCACCGCAGCCGTGCCTGAGCCCGCCAGCAGCCAGCGTGTCCGCACAGGCACCGCAACGGGCGCAGGCAAGACCGGTTCGTCGGCCTGCAGGCGGCGGGGCGCCATGCCGATCTGTTGCAACGCGGCCTCCAGCCCGCTGGCGTCGTCCAGGCGATGGTGGGCTGTCAACTCTCGCTGCAGCAGGTTGAAGTCCAGCCGCTCGACGCCGCTCATGCTGCCCAGCTTCTGCCGGATCAAACGCTCTTCGGTCGGGCAGTCCATCTGGTCGATTCGCCAGCGGATGGCCGAGGTGCCGGGTGGGGCCGAGGTGGGGAGCGGTGTGGTCGAGGCAGCACCTGCGCTCACGCTCAAATCGGGCGCGCAGCAATCGCCATCGGCATGCCGATGAGCATGGTGGTGCCCATGCGCCGAGCCGTGGTCATGTTCGTGGTCATGGCCGCACGCACCCGAGCTGTCGGCCGCCGGGGCAGACACAGGCTTGATCGGGATGAGGATGGGGCGGCGTGTGGGGGTGGACATGGATGGCGTGTCGGCCCGTCCATTGTGACAGGCCTCAACTCAGCTATGCTCGACCGCGTATGAAGGCCCTGCACATCCACGTGGGCGAGCGCGCCCGCCAGCACATCCTGCAAAACGGCTTGTCGCCGACCGACATCCGCCTCGTGCCGGCCGCAGCCGGTGGCCCCAAGGGCCTGATGCTAACCCACCTCGACCAACACCTCTTCGGAGATTGGTTGCCACAAGGCGGTCACAGCGTGCACCTGGTGGGGGCGTCCATTGGTGCCTGGCGCATGGCCACCGCCGCCATGCCCGACCCCAAGCGCGCCTTCGCAGCCCTGGCCCATGGCTACATCCATCAGCACATCGAGCCCGAAGCGGGGCGGCGCATGCCCGCGGCCTCGCGCATCACGGCCGGCTTCATCGAAACGCTCGAAGGCTTTTTCGGGCAGGACATCGAGGCGCTCATCCGGCACCCTCGCTGGCGCGTGCACGTGCTGACCTCGCGCGGGCGCCAGATCCTGCGGCGCAACAGCCCGGCTCGCACCGCCGCTGGCCTGGCTGGCCTGGCCTTGACCAATGCGCTGTCGCGCAAGGCCGTGGGCCTGTTCCTGGAGCGCCATGTGTTTTCGTCACCGGGCGAAGCCCTGCCGGTGCCACTGCGCGACCTGCCCACGCAGCAGCTCGCGCTCGACCGCGACAACTTCATCCCCGCCATGCTGGCCTCGTGCAGCATCCCCTTCATGCTCGAAGGCGTGCCCAGCATCCCCGGCGCCACGAGGCCGGGCGCGCACTGGGACGGTGGCCTGGTCGACTACCACGTGCATTGGCCCTATGCCAGCATGGGTGAAGGCTTGGTGCTCTACCCGCACTTCCAGCGTCAGGTGGTGCCCGGCTGGCTCGACAAATCGCTGCGCTGGCGCCACCGCGCCACGCCCTGGCTGGACAACGTCGTGCTGCTGTGTCCCAACCCGGACTGGGTGCGCACCCTGCCACGTGGCAAGTTGCCCGACCGCACCGACTTCACCGCGCTGGCGCCCACGCAACGCATGAAGGTGTGGGTCGAGGCGGTGGCGCGCTCGGAGCAGCTCGCTCAAGAGTGGCAGGATTGGTTGAGCCGTGGTTGCCCGGCTGACGCGCTCAAGCCCCTGTGACTAAACTGCTGGCATGACCACCGACCCGATCGTCGCCTTGTTGCTGATCGCGGCACTGATCGCCGCGAGCGCTTTCTTCTCGCTCTCCGAGTTGGCCGTGGCCGCTTCGCGCCGCGTGCGACTGCGCCAGCTGGCCGATGCCGGCGACCCGCGGGCCCACCGCGTGCTGGCCGTGCAGGACGAGCCCGGCGACTTCTTCACTGCCATCCAGATCGGCATGAACGCCGTGGCCATCCTGGGTGGCGTGGTGGGCGAGGGAGCGTTCTCGCCATACTTCACGAGGCTGCTCCATGCGCTGCAACTGGATCCCGCTTACGTCGACACCGCAGCCACCCTGTTGTCCTTCGTGCTGGTCACCAGCTTGTTCATCCTGATCGCTGACCTGTTTCCAAAGCGCCTGGGCATGATCGCGCCGGAGCAGGTCGCGCTGCGCGTGGTGGGCCCCATGCAAACTTTCCTGCGCGTGGTGCGGCCGTTGGTCTGGTTCTTCAAGCGGCTGACCGACGGGCTCTTTCACCTCTTCGGCCTGCCCGAGCGCCGCGATGAAGCCGTCACCTCCGACGACATCCTGGCCATGGCGCAGGCGGGCACCGAAGCGGGTGTGCTCGCCGCCACGGGCCAGCAGGTGATCGAGAACGTCTTCGAGCTCGACACCCGCCTGGTCACCAGCGCCATGACCCCGCGTGACCGCATCGTGCACCTGCTGCTGGGCGACAGCGAAGCCGTCATCCGAGCGCGCATCGAGCAGCAGCCACACTCCACCTACGTGGTGTGTGACGGTGACATCGATCAGGTGGTGGGCTACGTCGACTCAAAAGACCTGCTCAGCCGCGTCTTCAACGGCCAGCCCATCGTGCTGCAGGGCTCGGGCCTGATCAAGAAGGTGCTGATGGTGCCCGAGCGCATCAGCCTGACCGAGGTCCTGGGCCAGTTCCGCCAGGCCTACGAAGACTTCGCCGTCATCGTCAACGAGTACAGCCTGGTGGTGGGCATCATCACCCTCAACGACGTGATGAGCACGGTGATGGGCAGCCTGCTGGCGCCACTGGACGACGAGTTGATCGTGCAGCGCGACGCCGACTCGTGGCTGATGGATGGCGTCACGCCCATCGAGGACGTGCTGCGCGCTCTGAACCTGGACGACTTGCCTCGCCTGGACGAGTACGAAACCCTGGCCGGCTTCATGATGGTGACGCTGCGCCGTGTGCCCCGCAAGACGGACCACCTGAGTTTTGGCGGCTTCCGATTCGAGGTGATGGACGTCGACAGCCACCGCATCGACCAGGTCATGGTCATCCGCGAACGGCCCACCTCGCCAGCGGGCGGTGAAGGGCAGGTCGAGGGCGAAGGCTGAGCGACTGATCTGGCTCAGCGCTCAATCAGCGGCTGGCCGGACGTCAGCCTGCGTCACATCGAGGCGTCGAGCAAGG
>NZ_DCXA01000082.1:0-7613 GCF_002328915.1 Aquabacterium sp. UBA2148 | reverse complement strand
CGCGTCGAGCAAGGCGCGGTACTCGTCTGCCGTGGCCACGCGCGGGTTGGTCTTGTGGCAGTGGTCGGCCAGCGCGCCAGTGATCACCTTGTCGAACCACTCTCGCTGCACACCCAGCTCGGTCAGGCCCTTGGGCAGGCCCAGGCGCGCGTTCATGTCGCGGATGGCTTCGGGCACGTCGCCTTCGGAGCGCAGGCCCATGGCGTGGGCCATGCGGGCCAGGCGGCGGTCTTTTTTCATGGACTCGGCCTCGGCGTTGAAACGGATCACGGCAGGCAGGAACATGGCGTTCAAGGTGCCGTGGTGCAGCTTGGGGTTCACACCGCCCAGGCTGTGGCTGAGGCTGTGCACCGCGCCCAGGCCTTTCTGAAAGGCCATGGCGCCCTGCATGGAGGCGCTCATCATGTTCAGGCGGGCTTCGCGGTCCGAGCCATCTTTCGTGGCGCGCTCGATGTGGGCCCAGGCGCGCTCCAGGCCGTCCAGCGCAATGCCGTCGGCCGGTGGGTTGAAGGCCGCCGACATGAAGGTCTCCATGCAGTGGGCGATGGCGTCCATGCCCGTGGCCGCCGTGAGGATGGGCGGCAGGCCCAGGGTCAGCTCTGGATCGAGGATGGCGGCCTTGGGCATCAGGTTCCAGGAGTGAAAGCCGAGCTTGCGGCCATCATCGACGATGACGATGGCGCCGCGTGCCACCTCGCTGCCTGTGCCTGCGGTGGTGGGCACGGCGATCAGCGGAGCGGCCTGCGGCGTGATCCTGGGTGAGCCACCTTCGATGGTGGCGTAGGTGGTCAAGGGGCCCGGGTGGGTGGCCATGATCGCCAGGCCCTTGGCCAGGTCGATGCTGGAGCCGCCGCCCACGGCGATCAGGCCGTCGCAGCCGCTGGCCTGCCACACCTCGTGCGCTGCCCGCACAGATGCTTCGGTTGGGTTGGGCGGGGTCTGGTCGAAGATGGTGACGGGCAAGCCTGCCAACGCGTCCAGCGCCTTTTGCAACACCCCTGCGGCCTTCACGCCCGCGTCGGTCACCACCAGGGGGCGGCGGATGCCGATGCGCTCGCATTCGCTGGCGAGCAGGCGCACCGCGCCGAAGTCGAACTGGATCTGGGTGAGGTAGAGGATGGTCGACATGGCTGGCCTGGTTGGTTCGTCTGCGAGCGGGTGCGGGGTTGGCCGGGATCATAGCGAGCCGCCTGCGGGGCGACGTGAGCAAGTCCCGACAACTCAGGCAGGGATGTCCCCTAATCGCCCGATCTTGTCCAAGCCAGCACCCGCCTCGATGGCTTGATCCCGCCTGTCCGAATTCCTGGGAAATCCCCTGGGTCGGGGGAGACCCCACATTTCATGCGTCAAGGGTGTGTCAAGGCGCTCGCGCTGACTTACCATACGCGCCTGTAACTAAAACGGACGTTTGAAACGTTCGTCCTGTTCCTCCGAGCAGGACCCAGGAGACCCCCGCATGGCCACGGCCCGCCTGTCACCCGCCGACACCAAGACCCGCATCCTCGATGCGGCCGAGTCGCTGTTCGTGAGCGGCGGCTTCGATTCCATGTCGATGCGCCAGATCACCAGCGCAGCGGGCGTCAACCTGGCGGCGGTGAACTACCACTTCGGCACCAAGGACGCGTTGATCCACGCCGTGCTCTCGCGCAGGCTCGACCCGCTGGACGCCCAGCGCCGCGCCATGCTGGATGCCTTCGAAGCCAATTACGCGTCCCAGCTCAACTGCGAGCACGTGCTGGTGGCCTTGTTCCTGCCCGCTGTGCGCATTTTCCGCAGCGATGTGCCGGGCGCCGATCGGTTTCTGCACTTCCTCGGCCGGGCCTACACCGACCCGTCGCCCGTGGTGCGCGACTACATCCAGACGCATTACATCGAGACCTTGGGGCGCTTCTTCTTTGCGTTCCAGCGCACGCTGCCCGAGCTCAGCCGGGAAGACCTGGGCTTTCGCCTGAACTTCGCGATGGGAGCGCTCTCCGGGATCCTGGCTGGCGGCAACACGCAACGCCTGATCCGCGAGTTCACCCAGCAGCAAGGCGATCACGAAGCCGTGATCCTCTCGCGTTTGTCGTCCCTGATGGTGGCCGCGCTGAAGGCCCCATTGCCTGGCCCGCAAGAGGCCCTGGAGTTCGGTGCGATGGCCAACCTGCCGGGTGTGGCGCAGATCGGCCAGGCCCAGCCAGAAACCGCTGAACCCGACACCCCCTCGTCAACCGCGAGCGCCACCGCCACCTGAGCTTTTCCACCGTGATCTGGCGATCTGACAGATCGTTGTCGCAACCTGGCCAAACTGGACTGTGCACGTCCACCGGCCCTTCTCCCGAGAGTCCCCCATGAAAGACGGTTACCTTGACTTTGCCAACTCCAACGTTGGTGCCAAGCTGGTCAACGCACTGGGCCTGCCCAAGCCGATGCCGCTGGAACGCCATCAACCGGGCCAGCCGGTGATCAAGGGCACCGTGCTGGTGGGCGGTGGCGGCGAGCCGCAATTGCTGTCCACCCTGGCGGGCATCTTCAAGCGCATCGGTGCACAAACCCTGGCCCACGAGCGCCTGCCGCAGTGGGTGGCGGTGGCCAACCAATCGGGCCTGACCACCGGCCGCTGGGGTGGCAACGGCCAGCCGGGTGAAAAGGTCAAAGCCCTGGTGTTCGACGCCACCGGCCTGACCGACTCGGCCCAGTCCGACGCGCTGTACTGGTTCTTCCACGACGCTGCCCGCTCGCTGCTGCCGTGCGGCCGCGTCATCGTGATCGGTCGGCCGCCCGAAGGTTGCACCTCGCACCGTCAGGCCACCATCCAGCGCGGCCTCGAAGGCCTGACCCGTTCGCTGGGCAAGGAACTCAAGAAGGGCAGCAACGCACAGCTGGTGTACGTCGCAGAAGGCGCCGAGGGCCAGCTCGAATCGACCCTGCGCTTCCTGCTGTCGCCGCGCTCGGCCTATGTGTCGGCCCAGGTCATCCGCATCGGCGCTGCGGTGGGCGAAACCGCCATCCCCGCCGACTGGGACAAGCCCCTGGCCGGCAAGAAGGTGCTGGTCACCGGCGCCTCGCGCGGCATTGGTGCCGCCATCGCCGAATGCATGGCCCGCGACGGCGCCGAAGTCATCGCGCTGGACGTGCCACAGGCTCAGGAAGGCCTGACCGAAGTCGCCAAGAAGATCGGTGGCAAGGCCCTGGCCCTGGACATCGGCTCGAACGAAGCCCCGCAAAAGCTGATCGAAGCCGCCAAGGCCGACGGCGGCTGGGACGTCATCGTGCACAACGCCGGCATCACCCGTGACAAGACCATCGCCAACATGAAGGAGCACCTCTGGCAGCTCGTCATGAACGTGAATCTGTCGACGCAAGAGCGCATCAACGAAGCCATGGTCGAGGCCGGTGCGATCAAGGCTGGCGGCCGCATCGTCTGCGTGTCCTCCATTTCGGGCCTGGCCGGCAACATGGGCCAGACCAACTACGCCGTCTCCAAGGCTGGCGTGGTCGGCATGGTGCAGTCCACCGCCCCGATCTTCGCCAAGAAGGGCATCACCATCAACGCCGTGGCCCCCGGCTTCATTGAAACCGCCATGACGGCCGCCATCCCCTTCGCCATCCGCGAAGCCGGTCGCCGCATGAACTCCATGAGCCAGGGTGGTCAGCCCGTCGACGTCGCCGAGGCGATCGGCTGGTTCGCCAGCCCCGCATCTGCCGGCATCACGGGCAACGTGATCCGCGTGTGCGGCCAAAGCCTGATCGGCTGATCGACAGCGCCTGCAGCCATGAAGATCATCGAAGTCAAGAAGCTGCCCAGCGCCCTCGCGCTCAACCTCGGTGCGCTGCGCTCGAGCAGCAAGCGCAGCGGGGCGGTGGATGCGTTGCCTGAGGTCACGTATGTGCGCCCCAGCGTCACCATCGACGCCAAGCGCGTGAAGGCCTACGCCAAGGTCTGCGGTTTCACCGAAGCCCACGGCGTGCCGATGCTGGTGCCGCACATGGACGCCTTCCCGCTGGCCATGATGCTGTTCGGCTCCAAGGCCTTCCCGTGGCCGGCCATGGGCCTGGTGCACCTGGCCAACAGCGCCAAGCTGCTCAAGCGCATCAACGTGGGCGACAAGCTGCGCATCGAGGTGCGCACGGGCGAGCTCTACAAGCACGACAAGGGGCAGGTCTTCACGCTGCACGCCCGCGCCCTGCGCGATGGCGTCGTGGTGTGGGAGAGCACCTGGACCTTGCTGCGCATGGGCGTCAAGCAGCCGCGTGGCCCCGAGTACGTCAGCCAGATCAACGACGAGCGCCCGCTGGCCCACCAGGCCGATTTCTTTGCCGGCGCCGGCATCGGCCGCAGCTACGGCCGGGTCTCGGGCGACATCAACCCGATTCACCTCTCGGCACTGACCGCCAAGTTCCTCGGTTTCAAGAAGGCCATCGCACACGGCATGTGGACCAAGGCCCGCGCCCTGGCCACCCTGATGCCGCGCGAAGCCGTCGAGCAGGCCGAGGTGATCGTCGAGTTCAAGACGCCGCTGTTCCTGCCGGCGCGCGCTTCGCTGTGGGCCAACCGCGGCGAGGGTGAATCCGTCTTCGAAGTTCGCAACGCCAAAGGCGACAAGCCCCACCTCCGCGGCCTCGTCCGGTACTGAGCCACCGCCCCGAGCATTCATCGCATTGAACACCCTTCACCCCAAGGACCTTTCATGAGCACCATCCGTCGCGTCGCCATCATCGGTGGCAACCGCATCCCCTTCGCCCGCTCCAACACCGTTTACTCGCACGTGTCCAACCAGGACATGCTGACGGCCACCTTCCAGGGCCTGGTCGACCGCTTCAACCTGCACGGCGAACGCCTGGGCGACGTCGCCGCCGGCGCCGTGATGAAGCACAGCCGTGACTTCAACCTGGTGCGCGAGACCGTGCTGTCGACCACGCTGTCGCCCGAGACCCCGGCCTACGACCTGCAACAGGCTTGCGGCACCGGCCTCGAAGCCATCATGCTGGTGGCCAACAAGATCGCCCTGGGCCACATCGAATGCGGCATTGGCGGTGGCGTGGACACCACCTCCGACGCGCCCATCGGCGTCAACGAGAAAATGCGCAAGATCCTGCTCGAAGCCAACCGTGGCAAGAGCACCGGCGAGCAGCTCAAGGCACTGGCCAAGATCCGTCCTTCGATGCTGCTCAAGCCGAACATCCCGAAGAACGGCGAGCCCCGCACCGGCTTCTCGATGGGCGAGCACGCCGAACTGATGGCCCGCGAGTGGGGCATCCCCCGCGAAGAGCAGGACCAACTGGCCGCAGCCAGCCACGCCAACCTGGCCCGCGCCTACAAGGAAGGCTTCTTCGCCGACCTGATGACGCCGTTCAAGGGCGTGAGCAAGGACAACAACCTGCGCGAAGGCCTGTCCATCGAGAAGCTGCGCTCGCTCAAGCCTTGCTTCGACAAGAAGATCGCCCCGGGCCAAGGCACCCTGACCCCGGGCAACTCGACCCCGCTGACCGACGGCGCTTCTGCCGTGCTGCTGGCCAGCGAAGAGTGGGCCAAGGCCCGCAACCTGCCGGTGCTGGCTTACATCACCTTCTCCGAAGTCGCCGCTGTCGACTTCTTCAACAAGAAGGAAGGCCTGCTGATGGCACCGGCCTACGCCGTGCCCCGCATGCTCAACCGCGCCGGCATCTCGCTGCAGGACTTCGATTTCTATGAGATCCACGAAGCCTTCGCCGCGCAGGTGCTGTGCACCCTCAAGGCCTGGGAAGATCCGAAGTACTGCAAGGAGCGCCTGGGCCTGGACAAGCCGCTGGGCTCGATCGACCGCAGCAAGCTCAACATCAACGGCTCCTCGCTGGCCGCTGGCCACCCGTTCGCCGCCACCGGTGGCCGCATCGTGGCTTCGCTGGCCAAGATGCTGGCCCAGAAGGGTTCGGGCCGTGGCCTGATCTCCATCTGCGCGGCCGGCGGTCAGGGCGTGGTCGCGATCCTGGAGCGCTGATGGGTGCATTGAAGGTTTGACGACCCTGATGTGCCAGATCGTGGATCGATCGGTCACCAGGGTTGCTAAACTCGAAAGCTGAGACAAAAAGCAACATGGCGGCCCCGGCATCCCCACCGGGGCTGTCGTCATGAAACGGGCCGCAAGTCGCCCCCGCGCCAAGTTCAAAAGCAGTCATGGCGCCGGTACACGAGGAGATCCAGATGAGCCAATCCGCCGCCGCCCTGCAGCCGGGCATGTCCATCGTCAACCCCGATGGGTCCACCAACCGCATCTGGTTGTCGTCCTACGTGAAGGGCGTGGTCCACGAGATCGACATCAACAAGTACCAGTCCCTCGGACAGTACTTCGATGAGTGCGTCAACAAGTTCCGCCAGCGACCGGGCTTCGTGAGCATCGGCACGGAGATGACGAACGATCGGCTCGATCGCCTGGTGAGCTCGTTTGCTGGCTGGCTGCAAGGCCAGGGCGTCAAGAAGGGCGACCGCGTCGCCATCATGCTGCCCAACACCTTCCAGTACCCGGTGTGCCTGTTCGCGGTGCTCAAGCTGGGCGCGGTGGTGGTCAACATCAACCCGCTCTACACCTCGCGTGAACTGGCCCATGCCCTCAAGGACAGCGGCGCCGAAACCATCATCGTGATGGAGACCTTCGCCAAGACGCTGCAAGACGCCATGCCCGGCACCGGCGTCAAGCGCGTGGTGCTGACCCAGATCGGCGACCTGCTGTCCGATGGCTTCATCAACGCCAAGGGCCGCCTGCTGAACTTCGTGCTGCGCAAGGTCCAGAAGATGGTGCCGGCCTACAGCCTGCCTGGCGCCAAGTGGATGCGCGACGTGCTCAAGGACGGCGCCAAAGCCAAGTTCAAGCCGGCCGACGTCAAGCCCGACGACCTGGCCTTCCTGCAGTACACCGGCGGCACCACGGGTGTTTCGAAGGGCGCGATGCTCACGCACCGCAACGTGCTGGCCAACTGCCAGCAGGCCCTGGCCTTCGCCGAAGGTCAACTGACGGACGACGTCGAGACCGTGGTCACGCTCATCCCGATGTACCACATCTTCTCGCTGACCGTGAACGGCCTGATCTTCATGGCACTGGGTGGTCGCAACATCCTGGTGGCCAACCCGCGCGACACCAAGCGCGTGATGATGATCCTCAAGAACGAGCGCTTCTCGGGCATCTCGGGCGTGAACACGCTGTTCGCGTCCTTCCTGGAAGACCCGGCTTTCGCCAAGCTCGACTTCTCCAAGCTGAAGCTGCCCATCGCGGGCGGCATGGCCCTGATGCGCAGCACCGCCGAGCGCTGGAACCAGGTCACCGGCTGCCCCATCGTCGAAGGCTACGGCCTGACCGAGTGCTCGCCCATCGTGACGCAAGCCCCGGTTGACCTGAGCAAGCCGCGCCCCGTGTTCACCGGCTCCATCGGCGTGCCTGTGCCTTCCACCGAAGTGCGCTGCCGCCGCGACGACGGCTCCTGGGCCAACATCGGCGAGCCGGGCGAGCTGTGCGTGCGCGGCCCGCAGGTCATGAAGGGCTACTGGAACCGTCCGGAAGAAACCGCCAAGGTCATCGACAGCGAAGGCTGGCTGGCCACCGGTGACGTCGCCGTGATGGACGAGAACGGCTTCCTCAAGATCGTGGACCGCAAGAAGG
>NZ_DCXA01000085.1:8911-24923 GCF_002328915.1 Aquabacterium sp. UBA2148 | reverse complement strand
CGGGACGAGGCGGGTGCGCCATGGGCCCTGGCGCGCGATGCCTCGGACGCGCTGTTGCGCGAAGCAGTGAGTCGCGCCGTGGCCGCGCCGGTGCGCTGGCGCGAGGTCGACGAGGACACGCTCGGCCTGTGGCTGGCGCGTGGAGAGCAAGCCTTCGAGGCCCGGGGCACCTTGTTGCCCATCGCTTCGGCAACGGACGCCGCGTCAGGTCAGGCGGGGCAGGCCCTGTCGGTCGACACCATTTCGCGCGAGAGCAGCCCCGTGGTGCGCCTGCTGGACGCCACCTTGTTCGACGCGCTCAAGGCCCAGGCCAGTGACCTGCACCTCGAATCCACCGCGCAGGGCATGGTGATCCGCCATCGCCTGGACGGCGTGATGGTGCACGTGGGCGACATCGGCTCGCGCGAGGTGGCCGAGCAACTGGTCTCGCGCCTGAAGGTGATGGCCGAGCTCGACATCGGCGAGCGCCGCCTGCCGCAGGACGGCCGCTTCAAGCTGCGTGTGCAACAGTCGGCCAACGCGGGTGCCGACGGCGTGCGCGAGGTGGACTTTCGCGTCTCCATCATGCCCAGCAGCTTTGGCGAAGACGCGGTGTTGCGCATCCTCGACCGTTCGCGCCTGGCGGCCGAGCAGCAGGCGCTCAGCCTAGAAGGCCTGGGCTTTGAAGCCGATGACGCGGCCGTGGTGCGGCGCCTGGCGCGCAAGCCTTACGGCCTGTTGTTGGTGACCGGCCCCACGGGCAGCGGCAAGACGACCACGCTGTACGCCGTGGTGCAGGAGATCAACGATGGCGCCGACAAGATCATCACCATCGAAGACCCGGTGGAGTACCAGCTTGGTGGCGTGGTGCAGATCCCGGTCAACGAGAAAAAGGGCCTGACCTTTGCACGCGGTTTGCGCAGCATCCTGCGCCACGACCCCGACCGCGTGATGGTCGGTGAGATCCGCGACGCAGAAACCGCGCAGATCGCTTCTCAGGCCGCGCTCACCGGTCACCTGGTGCTGTCCACCATCCACGCCAACAACGTCTTCGACGTGGTGGGCCGCTTCATGCACATGGGGGTCGACCTGTACAACATGGTCTCGGCGCTCAACGGTGTGGTGGCGCAGCGCCTGATGCGCAAGCTGTGCACGCATTGCGCCCAGCCTTGTCAGCCATTGGCCAGCGACTTGCGTGCCGCGCAATTGCCCCTCGACGCCAAAGGCCGCTTCATGCGCGCGGTGGGCTGCACGCATTGCCGTGGCACCGGCTACCGAGGCCGCCAGGCGATCGCCGAGATCTTGCTGATGGACGACACCTTGCGCGACCTCATCGTGGCCCGCGCACCGCTGACGCAGGTCAAGGCGCACGCGCGCGCCAGTGGCACGCGGCTGCTGCGCGAAGCGGCCCTGGCCGCCGTGCTGCGTGGCGAGTCCACCATCGACGAACTCAACCGCGTGACGCTGGTCGAATGAGCGCGCCCACCCACATCCCTGCAACGGCCGAGGTGGTCGCCTTCTCGTCGGCGCGTTCGGGCGTGTCCAGGTTGCTGCGTCGCTGGCGTCAGCGCGTGGCCAGCTGGCGCCGTCCGCTGGCCTTGATGTTGCCGGCCGATGCGCAAGCAAGGGGTGGGGCCCATGCGATCACCGAGCTCACCCAGGCCTTCGATGAATGGGCTGCTGCCCATGCAGGTGCGGCCGTTGAGCTGTCGCTGTCGTCGCACGTGCTGTTGATGCTGGCCGATGGCGACCTGACCGATGCGCAGGCCTTGCGCGAGCGGGCGGCCGAGCAGTGGGGGCATTACCTTGATTTGCCCGCTGAGGGCTTTGACACCGACTGGCTGGTGCAGACTTCCTTGGACGAGGTTGCGGCACCCGTGGCCGTGGCATGCGCTGTGCCGAGTGCGCTCGCCCAGGGTCTGCAAGCGGTGGCGCGTCGACATGGCCTGGCCTTGCGCGCCCTGCAGCCCTGGTGGGCCGGGCCCTTGGCCAGCGCCTGGCAGGACCTGCCGCCACCCACCGATGGGCAGGCACCGCGCCTTTGGGTCTGGCGCGAAGGGGCCTGGCAGACCCAAGCTCGGGTGAGCACCGAGTCGGGGCGGTGGGTGTTGCGTTCTTTGGCCTTCGTGGCCGCTGACCCGCTGGATCGCACCGAGGCGGCAGACCTCGTGTTCGATGCATCGGACATCCCTCATGTGGGCGGTGCAACTGAAGCGGCCAATGCGGCTCAAGCGCTCAGCCAGCAGCCGTTTGCAGCTCGGGCCGGCTGGCGCGGCCGGGCTGATCAGGTGGACTGGGCCGAGTCGCTGAACTTCAGCGGCCCGCGCGTGCACACGTCCTTTTGGTCCTGGGCTTTGCTGGCCCTGGGGGCCATCGCGGTGGTGCACGCCATGGACTTGTCCTCGCAGCTGGTGGACAGCGAACAAGCCACCCAAGCCGAGCTGAGCAGGCTGCAGGCGCACGCCCGGGCCCAGCCAAGCGCCGCGGCCGCGTCGTCGGCGGATCAGGTGGTGGCGGTGTCATCCCAGGCGCAGGCGCCGGTGCTGCAGCCCGATGGCTGGCGTTCGGCGGCGCAACTCGCGGCCTGGTTGGGGCACCCATGGGCTGCTGCGCTGGATCACGCCGACGCCACGGCTCACCAGCGCGGCATCTCGCTGACGGGTTTTCAAGTGGATTTGAGCGCATGGGGTGCCCGCGCAGGGCAGCCGCTGGCCTGGCGCCTGCAGGCGGCCGTGCCCGATGACGCCGCTGCGCTGCAATGGGTTCAAGAGCTGGGCCCGCAAGCCGAGTTGCAAAGGCGCGATGCGCTGCCTCAGCCGGTGCCCAGCGAACGCGGCACGCTGTCCTGGCGCATCGACGTGAACTCGGGCGGAGGGCAGCCATGAGCGCTTCAATGCACGCGTCGCCGGTGTCGCCATCGCCAACCGATTCTGCGGTGGCTCGGGCTCGATCGGTGCAAGCGCCCCGCTGGTTGCGCCAGTTGGGCTGGCCCGGCCTGATGGGCGCCGCGTTGCTGTTGGCCTGCGCCTGGTTCACGCAACTGGAGCTGCCCAGGCGCCACGAGGCGCTGGCGCAGGCCGAGTCCGATGTGCGGCGCCTGCGGCACGGGCTCATCGCTCGGGCCACGCCAGGCAGCGCGATCGCCACCGAGGCCGATCGGCTCCATGAGTCGCCAAAGGCCTGGGCCAGCCTGTGGTCGAGCCTGCCCGATGAAGGCCAGCGCATGGCCCGGCAGGCGCGCGTGCTGGACTCGGCCGCGCAAGTGGGTGTGCCCTTGCAGTCAGTGCAGTGGCAAGGCGAAGCCGTGAAGTGGCTGGCACCAACTGGTGCTGACACCGCGACCAGCGGCTTGTGGCGCCAGCGCATGACCATGCCGGTGCAGGTGCCATACCCCGCCTTGCGAACCTGGCTCGATCGCCTGCAGCGCGAGCCAGGGCTGACCGTGGACGCCATCGACATCCAGCGCAACGACCTGCAGTCCGACCAGGTGCGTGCGCAGGTGAGCCTGTCGCTGTGGTGGCGGCAGTCGGCGTTGCCGCTGAAGGGAGAGGCGCCATGAGGTCCCCTTTGTTGATCGCCCTGGCGGTGGCGCTGGGTGCGACCCTGTGGTTGCAGCAAGGCGAAGAAGACACAGTTGACATCCAGGTGGCCGAGCGGCCGGCCTCCGCGCGGCCGCAAGCGGCGAATCGGCCTGAGGTCAAGCCTGATGCCGCACCCGCCGCCACGCAAGCCTGGCTGGTCGATCGCGTGCAGGCCCTTCAGGCGCAGCGCGCGCAGGTCGATGCTTTGCCTCCTCCGCGAGCCATGAGCGCGGCCACCCTATCGGCCTGGGCTGCGGCCGTGCCGCCTGCGCCGCCGGCACCCAGGCACGCTCGAGCCGTGGACGTCGCCCCCGTGGCGCCGCCCTTTCCGCACCAGTGGGTGGGCCGCTTCGATGACGACGCCATGGATGGCAAGAAGGCCCTGCGCCGTGCCGTCATCAGTGGCCCGGTTTCCACCTGGGTGGCCCGCGAGGGCGATGTCATCGAAGGGCAGTGGCGCGTTGACCAGATCCAGGAGCGGCTCATGCGGCTGACTTACCTGCCGCTTCAGCAGAGCCAGACGGTGGCCATGAAATGAACATGCGTGACTCCATTTTCCCGATCCTGTTGGCGGTGACGCTGCTGGCAGGTTGCGCCGGTCCTCAGGCCCTGAACGAGGCCGATGCACTGGCACGCTTCGGTCAACACGAGGCTGCTGTGCAGCGCTTGGAGCAGGCCAGCTCGCAGGACCCGGCCGATGCCCGATTGCGCCTGGCCTTGATCCAGGCCCGCGAGCGGGCGGTGAACCAGCTGCTGGCCCAGGCCCCCCAAGGTCGCAGCGACGAGAGCCAGTCGGCCTTGCGTGGCCTGCTGGAACGCCTGCAGGCCGTGGCCCCCCAGCACCCGCGCACACTGGCCTTGCAGGCCGAGGTGCAGCGCCGCCAGCGTCATGCGCTGCGATTGGGGGAGTCTCGTCAAGCCATCGAAGCGGGCCGGCTCGATCGCGCCGAAGCCACCTTGCGCGAGCTGCTGGCCGAAGACGCTGGCCACCCCGCTGCGCGTGACCTGCTGGGCGACATCGAGTCACGGCGCCAGGAGCAGGTGCGCCAGCAGGCCACGCTCACACTGGGCACGGGTGTCAAGCCCGTGACGCTGGAATTCCGTGAAACCCCGCTCAAGACGGTGTTCGAGGCCCTGGCCCGCGCGGCCAACCTCAACTTCGTTTTCGACAAGGATGTGCGGGGTGACGCCAAGACCACCGTCTTTTTGCGCAACATCTCGGTGGAAGAGGCCTTGCGGGTCATCCTGAGCACGCAGCAACTTGGCCACCGCCTGCTCAACGAGAACACGGTCCAGGTCTTCCCGGCCACGCAGCAGAAGAACCGTGACGTGCTGGAGACCGTCACGCGCACCTTCTACCTGGTCAACACCGACCCCAAGCAGGCCCAGGCCCTGGTGCGCACTGTGGCCAAGACGCGCGATGTCTTCATCGACGAGCGCCTGAACATGATGGTGGTGCGCGACACACCCGAGGTCGTGCGGCTGATCGAGCGCCTCATCCAGGGCCTGGACGTGGCCGAGCCCGAGGTGGTGCTCGAGCTCGAGGTCATGGAGGTCTCCAGCAAGGTGCTCGACAAAGTGGGCATCGACCTGCCTGCCTCTGCCTCGTATGGCTTGCCCGGCGCGGCCAGCACGGTCTCGTCGGCCAGCGGCCTGAGCTGGCTGGTGCCCAACCCCGTGGCCGTGGCCAATCTGCGCAGCACGCGCGGCAGCAGCAACATCCTGGCCAACCCGACCATCCGCGCGCGCAACCGCGAGAAGGCCAAGGTGCTGCTGGGTGAAAAGCGCCCGGTGTTCACCACCACGTCCACCGCCAACGTGGGCGTGTCCGCGTCGGTCACCTACCTGGACGTGGGCCTCAAGCTCGAGATCGAACCCCAGGTGCAGCTTGACAACGACGTCACCATCAAGGTGGCACTCGAGGTCAGCAGCGTGACCAACGAGGTGACCGGCCCGCAAGGCTCGATCGCCTACCAGATCGGCACGCGCCAGGCCTCGACCACGCTGCGCATCCGTGATGGCGAAACGCAGATCCTCGCCGGGCTGCTCAACGACAGCGAAAGCCGCACCTCCACCGGCCTGCCGGGCCTGCACCAGATCCCCGGCCTGGGCAAGCTCTTTGGCACCGACATCGACACGCGTGACAAGACCGAGGTCATCTTGCTGATCACGCCGCGCATTGTGCGCAACGTCATGCAACCGACGTCGACCGCGGGCTTCCTGCCGTCGGGCACCGAGGCGCAACCCGGCCTGGCGCCGCTGAGCCTGCGACCCGGGGTCAAGGCCAGCACGGTGCAGGCGCGCGGTGGCATGTCGACCTCGCTGTCGGCCGTGCAAGCTGGTTCGGGTCGATCAGCGACGCCCGCTGGCGGACCGCAAGAAGGCATCAGCGGGCCCGAGGTCGTGATGTCGGGCGCTTCTTTCCAGGTGATGGTGCACAACCCAGGTGACCAGCCACTGAACACCAGCGTGCTGGTGGACACCAGCGTGCTGAGCATCGTGGCGCCGGGCGGGGAGTCGGGGCGCATCGCGCTGACCGTGCCCCCGCGTGGCTCGGCCCCCGTGATGCTGCGCGCGCGCAAAGACGTGCGTTCGTCCGACACCGAGGTCACGCTGGACTCGGGCGGACAGCCTTTGCGCCTGAAGGTGCGCGACCCGTCTTTGGCCGATGCCGGTGAACCGCAGGATGCCGGTGCGGCCGTGACGCCCGATCCAGCGGACGCAGGCGGCCCGGCTGGATCGCAGCCTGATCGCTGAAAGCTGTGCCCATGCGCAGATCGCCCCACCACACCACGGCCCAGCGGCGATCAGCCCATGCCGGCTTCACCCTCATCGAGATGGTGGTGGTGGTGATGATCGTGGGCATCCTGGCCAGCGCGGCCATGCCCCTGGCGGCGCTGAACAAGCGCCGTGGGCAGGAGGCCGAGTTGCGCCAGGCCCTGCGCACGCTGCGCATGGCCATCGACGAACACAAACGCGCCTGGGACACCGGGCGCATCGAGAAAAAAGCCGACGCCTCGGGCTACCCGACCAGCCTGGATGCGCTCGTTCAAGGCGTGCCGGACGCCAGCAGCCCGACAGGCCAGCGCATCTACTTCCTGCGCCGTTTGCCGCGCGACCCCTTTGCCGACCCACAGCTGCCCGCCGCGCAGACCTGGACCACGCGCAGCTACGCCAGCCCGCCTGATGCGCCCGCCGCCGGGGCGGATGTGTTCGATGTGGCCTCGCGCACACCGGGCTTGGGCCTGGACGGCCAGCCCTACCGGCAGTGGTGAGGAGCGACCGCATGCGCACCGCAAGACACCGGAACCGCCATCGCGGCTTCACCCTCATCGAGCTGATCGTGGTGCTGGCCATCGTCGGCCTGCTGGCCAGCATCGTGGCGCCCCGCTACGTGCGCACGGTGGACAACGCCCGCGAGGCTTCGCTCAAGACATCGCTCAACGTCATGCGCGACGCCATCGACAAGTACGCGGCCGACAAGGGGCGCTACCCGGATTCGCTCGACGAGATGGTGCAGATGGGCTACCTCAGGCAGGTGCCGGAGGACCCGATCACCGGCCGCCGCGACAGCTGGCAGATGTTGCCCGCCCGCGCGGACAGCGCCGTGTCTGGGCAGGTGGCCGACGTGCGCAGCGGCGCCGCCGGGCGGGCGCAGGACGGGCGGCCCTACAGCGCCTGGTGAGGTTGGAGGGCCGGCCCATGCACGTGCTTCGACCCACCCATCGGCATGCGCGCATTCGCGTTCACGTTCGCGTTCGCACGCATCAGGCCGGCTTCACCTACCTGATGCTGCTGTGGTGGGTGGCCCTGTCTGGTTTGATGCTGGCGGCCCTGGCACAGAGTTGGGTGCTGGATGCTCGGCGGGCGCGCGAGGCCGAGCTGGCCTGGCGCGGCGAGCAGTTCCGTCTGGCCATCGAGGCCTACGCGAGCGTGCCGGTGGGCGAGGGCCAGACCCAACTGCCCCGGCGACTCGAGGACCTGCTGGAAGACCGCCGCAGTGGCGAGTTGCAGCGTCACCTCAAACGCATCTGGCCTGACCCGATCACGGGTCGCAGCGAATGGGGCCTGGTGCGCGAGGGCGACGGCATCACCGGCGTGCACAGCCTGTCCAAGGCGCGACCGCTCAACGCCCCCGAAGGCGTGCTGCGTTACGAGCAATGGACCTTTGTGCTGGGTCAACCACAGGGGCTGCGACCCTGAGCCGAGTGGAGGCTTCGTCAAGAAACCGTCATGGGCGATCCCTAGACTGCTGCGGTTCACCCCCACACACCATGACGACCACCACCATCGCCCCAGACCAATCGGAAGTGCTCCTTCGCGTCATCGAAGCGGCTCCGCAGGTCTGCCGCCGGCACCAGTTCTTCGTCTGGACCCAGGGCGACTTCCAGCGCTGGTTGCCTCACAAGCTCAGCCTGTGCGGCAGCTACGACCGAGATCAGCGCGAGCTGGTTTTCGATCTCTTCAACAGCCTGCCCATGCCCGACGCCGTGACGCGTGCTTTGCGCGATCGGCGCAGCGTGCTCGTGTCCGCAGCGCTGACAAGCTGGCAGCGCGGCCGCGGCCAGGCCGTGGTGCTGGACATCCGGCAATTGCCCGCACATGACGCCCTGGTGAGCGAGCTGGTTGCCCTGGGCTATGGCCGATTCATCGTTCACGGGCTCACGCGACCGGGGCGCCCTGACGAGGTCGAGAGCGTTTTCCTGTTTGGTCAGCCAGGGCCGGATGCCGACGACAACGCCAGGCAAGCGCTGGACATGCTGCTGCCTTGCGTGCACCTGGCCTACCAGCGCGTATGCGTGACCGAACGCCAGATGAGCCAGTCTCGACCTGGGGCTTCGGCTGCGATCAACGGCGTCGCTCTCAGGCCCTCGCCCATCACCGAGCGCGAACGCGAAATCCTGGTCTGGGTTCGCGACGGGCTGAGCAACCAGCAGATCAGCGAGAAGCTGGGCATCAGCGCGCTGACGGTCAAGAACCATGTTCAGAAGATCCTGCGCAAGCTGGGTGCGGCCAACCGCGCGCAGGCCGTGGCCAAGGCCATGAGCATGAACGCGCTGGGTGCGGCGAACTTCCACCTGGGCGAGTCCTCGGTGTGATCCGTTCGGCTCATCGGTGAGCCGCCATGGTCTACCCGGCTCACGGGGAACCACCGGGGTGGATCGCACGCATGTCACACGCCCCCAAGACACTGCATGCAACTCGGGAGCAGGTTGTCCATGGGCCTGAGTGAAACCCACAAGTTCTGCCTAACCTTGAACGGAGAGACCCCAATGAAACTGCAACACATCGTGGCCGCTGTGGCCCTGGCCGCTTCCGGCACCGCTTTCGCCAACGTGCTGGACCCGCTGGCTGCTGGCGGCCTGGGCGGTGAAATGTCCCTGACCGTCTACAGCGCCCAGGCCCAAGCCTCCGTGCTGATCGACACCGGCATCATGCTGGCCGACTTCCGCAGCATCTTCACCTCCGGCGCCAAGAGCTACAGCCTGGACCTGGGCTCCAACGCCGCCTTCAACAGCTTCCTGACCCTGGCTGGTGACGCCTCGGACATCCGGTTTGCGTTCTTCGGTGGCGACAACTCCGGCGTGTCGGCTGCTCTGCGCACCATGATCACCACCGTGAGCGGCGACGCCACGGCCGTGACCAACGGCAACATCGTCGACTCTTTGAACTCGATGAAGAACAGCTATCTGGATGCTGCCAACCTCAAGCCGGCCATCAACCCCACCCTGGGTGGTCAGGCCAACGGTTCGCTGCTGGCTCAGAAGGGCACCGACGGCAACGCCTACTTCCTGGAACTCGCCGGCCCGACTTTCCAAGGCAAGTTCGTTGACACCAGTGCTGCCATCGACACCTCGGTGGCCATCTATGACTTCGTGCGCAGCAGCACCAGCTCGGGCATCGGCGCCACCGAAAGCTCTCTGATGGGTGAAGGCGCCCTGCCGGCCGAGGCCCGCCTGGCCAAGAACGCCGCTGGTTCCTACGTTTTCACGGTTGCAGCGCCGATTCCCGAACCCAGCAGCTACGCCCTGGCCCTGGCCGGTCTGGCCCTGGTCGGTGCCGTCGCTCGCCGCCGCGCCGCCAAGTGATGCCCCAAGGGGGCAAGGCCTGAACTTGCCCTCACTTTGATCCCGGGCGTGCGCCCGGGGTCCGCTCCTGCCCGCTCCTTGCCCAACCCTCACGAGGTTCACATGAAACTGCGTCTCCTCTCGCTGGCCGCCATGGCCGCTTTCGTCGGCCAGGCCCACGCCCTGACCCCCGCCCAGATCGACACCGCACGCGCCGACGGCAGCCTGCTGGAAGTCACCATGTCCGGCGCCACCGCGCTGTCGGGCACCATCGGTGGCCTGTTCACCCAGAACTGCAAGTCCGGCACCCAGGACATCTACCTGAACGACGCCGCCCTGTTCTCGGGTGAAACCGTCAACGGCAACATCGTCAAGGCCTATAGCTGCGAGCTGAACGCCACCAACGACTTCGGCGCCGCTTACGCCAACAAGAAGGTGCTGTTCCAGAAGTCGGACCAAGGTGGTTCGGGCAACGGCGTGTTCCCGGTTGCCACCAACAGCCTGATGCCCTTCCTGAACGTCAGCGCTGCCACCTGCAACGCCACCACCAAGGTGTGCTCGACCATCGCCCAAAAGCGCCCTGACGGCGGCGTCTCCGACGTTGCGCCCACCGGCTTCAACCCCTCGGCCAACCGCCCCCTGAGCCCGATCGACTTCTCGGCCAATGCCGAAGTTGCCAACAGCGACTTCCAGCAAGTCCAAGGCGTGCTGCAGATCATCTTCGGTCTGGCCGTCAGCAACGAGCTCTACACCGCCCTGCAAACCGACCAGGTCACCACCGGCCGCCCCGTCGTGTCCAAGGCTGTGATCGCTTCCATGCTGTCCAACGGCTACAACCCTGAACTGGGCTGGGCCCCGCTGTTCCGCAACGCCGCCAACATCAACGGCAAGACCCAGATCAACATCTGCCGCCGCGTCAACGGCTCGGGCACCCAGACCTCGGCCAACCGCTTCTGGCTGGAATACGGCGCCAACGGCATCGCCCTGACCCCCGCCGACAACGCCAACAACTCGGCTTTCCCCAACGACTTCAACAACGCCAAGCCTGCTGACGACCTGATCATGGTCTACGAAGGCTCGACCACCGGCAACGTGCGTGACTGCCTGGCCAAGGCCAACGACAACGGCGCCTTCGCCATCGGCCACGTGTCGCTGGAAAACGCCCCGACCGCCAAGTGGAAGTTCGCTGCCATCGACGGTGCCGAGCCCTCGCGCGACAACGCCAAGCGTGGTTTCTACGACTACGTGTTCGAGTCGACCGTTCAGGTCGCCAAGACCGGCAACTCGGCTGCTGGCCGCGCTTTCCTGGTCGAGTTCACCAAGGCCGCTCAGAAGTCCACCAACCTGAACGCCCTGAGCGTCAACAACCAGGCTGGCGTGATGACCCTGCCGTTCGCCGCTGACTGCCCGTCGACCTTCTCCTTCGTGGCCGCTGGCACTGCTGGTGAAACCTCGGTCAACAAGTTCTGTGGCCGCGTCAGCCGCCCCAACGCTGCCGACGTGCTGACCATCGTCAAGTGATGAGCCTTAGGGCCTGAGCCTATCCGGGCCTTGACCTCTCAAACCCGGCGTTGCCTCGCGCAGCGCCGGGTTTCTTTTTGCCTGCCCGCAAGCCATCGTTCATCGGGGCCATCTCGGCGTGACCACCCAGGTGAGGGTCATTGATCCATTCGGATCATGGGTTTCCACGACCCTTTCACGGCGCGTCGCCACACTCGCGCGCACCATGCCTCAACGCCCCGCCGTCCCCATCGCAAGCCGCCTGGCCTTTGGCCTGATCCTGGCTGTCATCGCCTCATCGCCTTCGGCCCAGACGGGCGTTGCCGCAGCGCCTGAAAACGCCGAGTCGGCCCAGGGCGCCCGCTTCGATGTGCTGGAGTTTGAAGTCGATGGCAACACCGTGTTGCCGGTCGAAGCGGTCGAGCGCGCCATCACGCCCTACCTGGGCCTGGGCAAGGCCTTTGCCGATGTCGAAGCCGCGCGCGCCGCACTCGAGAAGACTTACCAGGACGCCGGCTACGTCACCGTGTTCGTAGACCTGCCCGAGCAAGAGGTGTCGCAAGGTGTCGTGCGCCTGCGCGTTCTCGAAGGGCAGATCAGCCGCCTGAAGGTGACCGAAGCCAAGTACCACGACCCCGGTCTCATCCGTGAGCGCGTGAGCGAGCTGGCACCGGGCAAGGTGCCCAATTTCAACGTGGCGCAGGCCCAGTTGGCCGACCTCAACCGCACCGAAGACCGCCGCGTGCAGCCCATCCTGAGTCCGGGCCCGGTGCCTGGCACGGTCGAGGCCGAGCTCAAGGTGTCCGACAAGCTGCCGCTGAGCTTCACGGTTGAGCTCAACAACCGCCAGGTGCAGTTCACCGACCCGCTGCGCCTGCAGGTCATGGGCCGCTACGGCAACCTCTTTCAGGAAGACCACACGCTGTCGTTCATCGGCATCGTCACGCCGCAGGACCCCAAGCAGAGCAAGGCCTTTGGCCTGAACTACCTCATCCCCCTGCCCGAAGGCAGCTCCTGGCAGGCTTCGCTGCTGGTGTCCGACAGCTCGGTGCAGCCGCTGGGCGGCACCAACGTGGTGGGCAAGGGCTTCAACGTGGCGCTCAAGCGCACCTGGGGCCTGCCGGCGGGCCAGGGCTTCTATCACGGGCTCACGATCGGGCTCGAGTACAAGAACACGCGCGAGCGCATCAACGCGGGCGCAGACGGCAGCGCCTTGTCCAGCCCGCTGCGTTATGCGCCCCTGGTCATGGACTACAGCGCCACCTGGGTTCGAGGCGAGCAGGTCTCCACGCTGACGGCGGGCGGCACCTTTGCGCAGCGCCGCGTGGCGCGCCGCAACGTCGATTGCTTTGGCCAGGAAGACCAGTTCGGCTGCAAGCGCGAAGAGGGCGACGGCAGCTTCGCCGCCTTCCGCGTGGACGCGACCCACACTCACCCTTTGCCTGCCGGCCTGTCAGCGCGCTGGCGCCTGGGCGCGCAGTTCGCCAACCAGCCCCTGGTGGGCGCCGAGCAGTTCTCGGTCGGTGGCTTTGACACCGTGCGCGGCTATTACGAGGCCGAGATCCTGGGGGATTCGGGCTCGCACCTGGGTCTTGAAGTCTCAGGTCCGAACTGGGGCGGTGGCAACGACAGCTCCTGGCGCGGTGCCTTCTCCGAGTTGCAGGCCTATGGCTTTGCCGAAGCCGGTCGCATCAGCACGCAGAACGCATCGGACGGCAGCCCCACGCAGGTGGCGGGGGCAGGCCTGGGCTTGCGCTTGAGGATGCCCTCGAGCCTGGCCGCCAGCGTTGACGTGGCCTGGCCCCTGAAGACCACCACCGCCACCCAGAAGGGCCACCCCCGTGTGCACGCCCGACTGATCCACGAATTCTGATCGCCCCCCGATCTCCCCGGTCACCCCCGTTGCATGAGGCCCGCCATGGTTGTTTTTTTCCGCGCCTTCGTTCGTCGCCGCTCCGCTCAACGCGAGGCCCGTCGTGCAGCGTTCACCCGCCGACTCAAAGCCTGGGCGGGCATCCGGCGTGATCGCCGCTGGAGCATGCGTCCATTGGCGGGCGCTTGCGTTGCCATGACGATGGGGCAGGCTGCGTGGGCAGCGCCAGACAAATTTGTGCTGCCCGTTGACTTGCAAGGCACCCGGACCATCCGAGGCAAAACCTTCAGCTTCCAGCCAGCCGGTCAAAACAGCAAGCTCGGCCCCAAGATCGAGTTCCGAGATGCGGAGGGCAAGCTCCAGAGCGTGTCGATGAAGCTGGTGCAGACCAGCAAGGCGGGTTTGTACAGCTGGTCGTCCTTCGACATTGGTTCGTCAGCCACCTTCGAAATCGAGACGCCCGGATCGGGCTCGTCGTCCTTGCACCGCGTCATCGGCAGCACCAAGCTCAGCGAGGTCTACGGAACGCTCAAGTCCAACGGCTCCGTCTACCTCATCAACCCCAACGGCGTGATGTTTGGTCAGGGCGCGCAGGTCAACGTGCAAGGCCTGGTGGCCAGCACCTTGAACATCTCCGACCAGGACTTCCTGAGCCTGACCGACCTCGACAACCGCACCACCCCGGTTTACGTCTGGGAAGACCTCAGCGGCGAAGACACCCCGGTCACCTTCGACCACCCGACCAACTACGTGCGGGTGGCCCCAGGCGCCACCATCACCACCCCGTCGGGTGGCAGCGTGTTCCTGATGGCCCGCAAGGTCGAGAACGCCGGCACCATCAGCACCCCGGGTGGGCAGACGGCCCTGCTGGCTGGAGACGCGGTCTACCTGAAGTCGCCGGACAAAGAAAAGAAGATCTATGCCTCCGAGGTCAACACCAGCCAGCCGGTGTTGCGCGGCTTCCTGTTCGAGGTCCGGGGCAACGAGGGCGAGGCCAGCAACCTGGGCACCATCCTGACCGAGCGGGGCAACACCACGCTGATGGCCAACACGGTTCGCCAGGGCGGCACCATCCGCGCCACCACCAGCGTGCAGGAAAACGGCTCGGTCTTCCTGCTGGCCCGATCCGGCACCATCAGCGACGACACCACCCGTGCCAGCACCACGGGCACGCTGGTGCTCACCAGCGGCAGCCGCATCGAGATCACGCCCGACAACAGCGTGACGGCTGGTGGCTCGGTCAAGATGACGCAGTCGCGCGTGGAGCTGCAGGGTCAGACCATCCTGATGGAAGGCACGGTGCGCGAGAAAGGCAAGGTGACGGCCCTCGGCGCCAGCATCCAGGCGCCGGCCGCCAACGTTAACGTGCGTGCCGAATCCACGCCGAGTTACGACGCCATAGCCGACGAGTCCGCATACAAGTCCGGCGCAGCAGCCGATGGCGCACGCTTTGTGATGCAGGAAGGCGCCCGCATCGACGTCTCCGGCACCACAGACACCGCGGTTTCGGTGGCCCGCAACTTCGTGCAGACCGAGTTGCTGCGCAATGGCGACCTGGCCAGCAACCCGTTTCTGAAGGACGGCGAGCTGCTCAACAAGAAGGTGGTCTACGACGTGCGCAGTGCGCCCGCTGTGATCGAAGCCGCCACCCACCAGGGCTACAAGGACTCGATCCAGACCACGGCTGGCGAACGCATGGCCCAGGGTGGCCAGGTCAACATCGTCTCCACGGGCGCCGTGCTGATGCAGGGGGGCAGCCAGGTGGACGTCTCGGGTGGCAAGGTCACCTTCACCGAGGCGGTGGTGGCCCCCACGCGCCTGCTGGGCGCCGACGGCAAGGCCTACACGCTGAACAACGCCCGCACCGATGTGCAGATCGTGGGCGTGTCGGGTTACCAGGACGCCGACGCCACCCGCTATGGCAACGTGTACCAGGGCCAGGCCAACCCCACCAAGGTGGAAGCGGGCTACACCCAGGGCGGCAGCGGTGGCGGCTTGATGGTGCACGCTCCCTCCATGGTGCTGGACGGCCAGGTGCGCGCCAACGTCATCCAGGGTGAGCGTCAGCGCACGGGTGTCGATGCCCGCGCCAGCCTGGCCACCATGAAGCTGGGCCTGGGCGTGCTGAGCAACCTGGTTGGCGGCCTCACGGTGCGTGCACCTGGGGCAGCCTCGGCTGCGGTCGACTGGGTCAACCCGCTGACGGCGACCCTGCCAGATCGCAGCAGCGTGTCCGTGGACTGGTTCAACGCCAGCGGTGCGGGCGACATCACCGTGTCCACCCAAGGCGGCTTGAAGATCGAGGACGGTGCCAACTTCGCTTTGCAGCGGGGTGGCAGCCTGACCCTGTCGGCAGCTGGTGAGGATGGCATCTACCTGGGCGGCGACATCAGCGGGGCTGGCGCCTCGGTGTCGGTCACCACGAAGACGGCTTTTGCAGGCACGCCACCTTTTGCAGGCGGCATCACGCTGGCGGCAGGCCGACGCATCGACGTCGCCGGTGACCTGGTCAACCAACGGCGCGATGGCGGCCAGGCGGGCACGGCGGTCGCGGGCGGCAAGGTCACGATCAGCTCTGCTGCAAGCCTGGACCTGCAGGCCGGCACGGCCATCGACGTTTCGGGCGGCGCCACGGTGTCCACCACCGGCGGCATCACCGGCACGCGCGCTGGCAGCATCAGCCTGGCGGCCAACTCCGAAGCCAAGGATCAAGGTTTCAAGACGGTCGAGCTGGGCGCCAGCCTGCAAGGCCACACCTTGGCCGGCACCACCACCAAGGCCTTCAACGACGTGGGCGACGCCAGCACGGGCAAGCTGACCCTCAAGGTCGGTGAGGTCGACATCGTGGGGCCGGACGCCCCGGCGCTGAAAAAGGGCGCGGCGATCGACGGCTTCGTGCTGGGCAGTGGCTTTTTCAACCAGGGCGGCTTCAGCCAGTTCGACATCGACGGCGTGCGGCGCCTGACGGTGGACGGCAGCGCCCGCATCAAGCCCCAGGTGGCGCAGTGGCT
>NZ_DCXA01000085.1:4524-8849 GCF_002328915.1 Aquabacterium sp. UBA2148 | reverse complement strand
CAGTGGCTGGCGAAGGCGCGACTGCTGAACGCCGCGACTGGCAGCAAGCTGTCGGCCAACGTCAGCACGGGCGTGCAGGCGGACAACCTGGCGCCCAAGCGCAGCTTGGCCTTGCGTTCGTCAGGGCAAGCCGATAACGAAGACGGGCACCTGCACCTCAAGACCGGCTCGCAGCTTGACGTGGGCCCTCGCGGCAGCGTCACGCTGGCCGGTGGGCAGAAGCTCGAAGTGGACGGCGCCGTGCGTGCAGCGGGGGGCAGCATCACCACGCAGCTGACCGTTGGCTCCACCCTGACGGATGTGGACCTGCGGAACCAAGGTACTTACCGATTTGGCGCCGACGCCTTGCTGGACGTCTCCGGTACGACGGTGCTGTCGGCCACCAACACGGGTCAGCAAAGGTTTGGCGCGGTGCTTGACGGCGGCAGCATCCAGATCCTGGCGCCCAGCACCTTGATCGCGACCACACCTTTGGTGTTCGAGCGCGTTCAGGACGCGGGCGGCCAGGTGATCAAGCAGGCCACTTTGCTGGCCAATGGCTCGCAGGACACGATCGATGTCCGAACACAAAACAGCCAGGGGCAGGTGCGTGTTCAGCGCACCACCGTGGCGTCGAATGGCGGCAGCATCGCCATCAATGTGGGCGCTCAGGGGGCCGCGTTGGCGGGCAGCTACCAGGCCAAAGCAGGCGGCTCTGGTGCACAGGGGGGCACGCTCAGCATCGGCATCACCGACGGCGGCAGCACCAAGAGACCCCTGGCAACTATGGAGATCCAGCAAGCAGTGGCACCCAGTGGCTTCAAGGACGTGCTGGTCAGTGGCGTCAAGACCCAGGTCCTCGACACCGAAGGCAAGGTCGTGGTCTCGGCCGACATGGTCCAGGCAGGCGGCTTCGCCCACCTCAAGCTCAAGTCCAACGACGAGATTGCCACCGTGGGCAAGGTGAACCTGTCGGTGCAGGGCGACATGACGCTCGACTCGCCCGTCCTGGCTGCACGAGGAAACAGCCAGGCCGTGCTGGCCGCGGCAGGTCGCCTGGCGCGCACCAACACCGACCAGGTCATCGGCGCGCAGCGCGTGGCCACGGGTGGGCAGGGCAGCGTCACCCTCCGTGGTGCCGTGGTGGACCTGTCCGGTCACCAGGTGACCCAGGGCATCGACCAACTGACCCTGCAGGCGCGTGACGAGATCCGCTTTCACGCCATCAGCCAGTCGCGCAACACCGGCAGCCTGAACACCGGCGCCACCCAGGTCACGCTGGACGCCGACCAGGTCAACGTCGCCACGGCCACCGACTTCAGCGTGCAGCTCAGCGGCGTGGCCACCGATGGCAACCGCCTGACCATCACTGGCGGCAACCGCGCGGCACCGCAGCCGCTGTCCGCAGGTGGCAGCCTCACGCTGGCGGCCGACCACATCACGGTGGACGGCGTGGTGCGCGCTCCCTTCGGGCAGATCACGCTCAAGTCCAAGGACATCACCCTGACCGAGAACGCCGACCTGTCGGTCTCGGGCGCGGGCCTGTCGGTGCCTTATGGCACCACCACCGAAGCCGGCACCAATTGGCAGCTCAACGGCGTGGCCATCACCGCACCGCCCGCCAAGACGGTGACGTTCGACGCCGAAGGCGGCGAGCTGTCGGTTGAATCGGGTGCGAAGGTGGACCTGTCGGCCGGCGGCAACCTGCTGGCCTGGGAGTTCGTGCCAGGCCCAGGCGGCTCGTCCGACATCTTCCATGGCACCTACGAAAGCGGCACCTTTGCTGTGGTGCCCAGCGTCAAGGGCCTGGGTGGGGTGGATGCTGGCGTGCTGGCCGGATCGGGCTTGGACAGCAGCGTGCTCGACACCTCGGCCACGCGCACCATCACCTTTGGTGAAGGTGGCCCCATCCCGGCGGGCACCTACACCGTCCTGCCTGCACGTTATGCGCTGCTGGCTGGTGGTTACCTGGTGCGCCGCACCAGCACCACCACGCCTTTGAACTTCGGTGACGCCCTGACCCTGGCCACCGGCGCCGTGCGCGTGGGGGCCACCGTGGGGAGCACGGGCGGCGCCTTGTCTTCGACCCCGGCCACCTTCGAGGTGATCAACCGCGAGCAAGCCCTGCGCTTCAGCGAGATCAAGACCACCACCTTCGACGACCTGGTCAACGCCAAGGCCGCGCGGCAAGGCGTGGCGCCTGCTCGCCGGGCCGTGGACGCGGGCACCCTCAACATCGCCGCACAAAAGATCAACCTGGAGGGAGACCTCGCCTTCGATCGCCTGGCTGGCGGGCGTGGTGGCGAGCTCAACATCTCGTCCAGCAAGGTCCAGGTGGGTGGCGCCTTGAGCGACGCTCAGGTGGCCGCGAAAGACACGCTGTTGCTGAACGTGGCCCAGCTCAATCGCACCGGTGTGGACTCGCTGCTGGTCGGCGGCCTGCGTTCGAGCCAGGCTGCGGACGGCTCCAGGTTGATCGACGTGAAGGCCAAGGAGGTGACGTTGGCCAATGACGCCAGCAACCCGCTGGCCCTGAACGACGTCATCCTGGCGGGCACCTCGAAGGTGACGGTCAACGCCGGGGCGGCGCTGAGTGCGCCCGAAACCAACCAGGCCAGCTTCGTGGCCGAAGACAGCACGGCGCAAGGCAATGGCGCCCTGGTGCGCGTCAGCAGCGACGCCCAGGTGCAGACCCGTCGCGTCAGCACCGAAGGCGCGCTCATCGACCGATCGGCTGGTGACGTGAGCGTGGGCGCGGGCGCTGTGCTCAAGGGCGGCACCGTGGTGGTTGAAGGCACCCGCAGCACGGCCTTGGACAAAGCCAGCAGCCTGCAGGCAGACAGCCTGACGCTGGGCGCAGACCGCGTGGTGCTGGGCGACGCAGATGTGGCCACGACACCAGGGCAGGCTGCGCCGCTGCAAGTGGGCAGCGCCCTGCTGGCACAGCTCGCGCAGGTCGATCGCCTGACCCTGAGGGCCTTCGGGGGCGTTGAGCTGCAAAGCGGGCAGAGCCTGACCGTCCAGCAAGCGCTCACGCTGGACACGCCCGAGCTCAAACAGAGCAGTGGTTCGACCAACAGCGTGACCGCCGGCTCGCTCAGCCTGCGCAACACCAGCGGCGCGAAGGGCTCGGCTCAGGGTGGCACCGCCACGCTGAACCTGACGGCCACCGGCGCCGGCGGACAAGATGGCCACATCCACTTCGAAGATGGTGTCGTGGCCACGCAGGGTGCAGGCCAGGTGAACCTGGCTGCGGCCGGCAGCGTGGTGCTCAGCAGCCGCCGCGAGACCACGACGGTGACGTTGGCGGCCGACCCGGGCAATTACGCCGACGCCACCAGTGAATTCGTCAACAACGTGACGCTGAGCACCGTCAAGGCGACTTCGCGCGCCATCGCCTCCGGCCTGCAGGCCGACGCGGCGGTGAACCTGAGCGCTCAGTCGGTGACCACTGGCCACGGTGCCGCGGCGCAGATCAAGTCGGGCCAGGGCGCGCTGACCATCGAGCAGACAACCGCCGCCGGTCCGGTGGGCAAGGCCAGCGTGGGCATCGGTGGCCAGCTTGAGTTGGCCGGTGCTTCGCTGCGCCAGCAGGGCTTGCTCGAAGTCACCTCTGGTGCCATCAAGCTGGATGCCAGCACGGGCGACGTGACGTTCTCATCGGGCTCGCGCACCCTGGCCGACGGCAGCAGCTGGCAGGTCGATGGGGTGACGGTGCCCATCGCCGCCGGCCTGATCCAGGCCAAGGCCGCCCAAGGGGGCATCGACGTGCAAGCTGGCAGCCTGTTGAGCGCCTCGGCGCCATCGGCCCTTGCCGGCGCTGAAGCCGGCGACATCCGCCTGCTCGCGCCCAAGGGCGAGGTCAAGGTGGCGGGCGACATCCGCCTGCTGTCGGATGCCAGCCAGCGTGGCGGAGCCCTGCGCATCGACGCGCGCACCGCGCCTTCGCTCGATGGCCTGGTGGACCGGCTGAACGCTTCGGCGCAATCCGCCGCTGCGCAGGCTGGCGCAGCGGCTGCGCGTGCCAACGCATCTCGCGCCTTTGACCTTCAGCAGCGCGACGGCCAGGACATCACCCTGTCGGCTGGAAAAAAGTTGGTGGCCCAGGACGTGCGCCTCGTGGCAGACCGAGCTGCCGACGCCAGCTCGGGCGGTAACGTCAACATCCTGGGGCAAATCGATGCCTCCGGCGGCACTGGCGGTCGCATCTCGATCAGCGCCGCGGGTGACCTCGACATCGGCCAGGACAGCATCCCCGACGGACAGACCCGTGCTTCGCTCGATGTTTCTGCCAAGGGCGCTGGCCAATCGGGTGGTGACATCACCCTGGCCAGCCGCTCGGGCGC
>NZ_DCXA01000085.1:941-4461 GCF_002328915.1 Aquabacterium sp. UBA2148 | reverse complement strand
GGCCAGCCGCTCGGGCGCACTGCGCCTGAACGAGCAGGCCGACGTTCGTGCTTCGGGTGGTACGGCAGGTGCCGATGGCAGCCTGACCTTGCGCGCCGGTGTGCGCGAAGACGGCGCGGCCGATGGCGACCAAGGCGTGGGCAACGCCCGCGTGGCCGCCATCCAGTCCACCTTGACCGGCGTGGGCACGCTGACCGTGCAGGGCGAAGAGCGCACCACGGTCGATGACCTGTCGGCCCAGGTGCTGACGGACGCCAAGGCCCGCAGCGAGGCCTTCCAGCAATCGGCAGCGGCCCTGGACACGCTCAACAAGGTGGCCAACGGCAAGTTGGGCGCCACCACCGTGGCCAAGGTCCAGTCCGCCCAGGTGCTGCAGTCGGAGGGCGACCTCACCTTGTCGACCGACTGGAACCTGACCCAGCTCGTCAAGGAAGAAAGCGACGGCCAGTTTGTCGTCAAGCCCAGTGCCCACACGCCGATGAACCTGAGCATCGTCAGCGCGGGCAACCTGAACATCCAGGCCAGCCTGTCGGGCGGTTTCGTCAATGTGCCGCTGCCCGGCACCGCGCAGGCCTCTGCCTCGGCCAACACCACCCTGTCGAACGCCATGAAGGTGGGCGCAGCCGACCTGCCGCTGATGGCCGGCTCGGACATCACCCTGGTGGCTGGCGCCGACCTGGGCAGCGCCGACGTGGCTGCCACCGCCGCGGGCACCGCGGCCGATGTGCGCATCGGAGACCCGGCTGGCGAGCCCACCTCGGCCAAGCAGGTCTTCGTGCGCAGCACCACCGGTGACCTGCGCGTGGTGGCCTCTCGCGACGTGGTGCTTGAAAACGACCGTGCCACCGTCTACACCACCGGGCTGCTGGCCAGCGCCGAGCAGGCGCCCGGCGCCGAAGGCTTCGGCAGAGGGCTTGCATCCAGCTCCAAGCTTCACGCCAACCTCATCACCCGGGGCAACGGCGCCAACACGACCCGTCAATTGCCCTTCATGCTGGGCGGTGGCAGCGTGAGCCTGCAAGCCGGTGGTGACCTGCGCACCCAAAGCGTTGGCAAGGCCAGTTTCGTCAGTGACTGGACCTTCCACAAGTCCGATGTGAACGCCGACAAGAGCCAGTCCTGGTGGGCTCGATACGACCTGTTCGACATGGGCGTGGCCACCTTTGGCGGCGGTGACATCACCGCTCGCGCGGGTGGCGACGTGGTGGACATGGGCTTCGTGACCGCCACCAGCGGGTACAAGGACGACGCCGGCGTGGTGCGTCGCTTCGGCGGTGGTGACGTCGAGGTCAGCGCCGACGGCAACATCGCGGGCCTGCTGGCCAAGGTCGGGGGCAGCACAGGGCGGGTCGATGCCGGGCTCAACATCGAAGGCACTGCATCGCGGGGCGCGGCTTCGCTGTTCTACGAGAACACGCAGTTGCAGGTGCAGGCTGCGCAAGATGTGCTGGTTGACCTCATTACCGAGGCGGGGCTTCAGAGCTTGGGTCAGACCACAGTGGATAGCGCTCAGAACTCAAGTGGCCTTGCTGGCTTGGGACGCAACGCATCGATGAACCTGTTGTCTGCATCGGGGAGCGTTGCGATCAACAACGTCATGCCGCCAAATGTGGACTCCTCCGAACATCAGACGGCTTCGTTGCTGCCATCGAGCACCTTGATTGCTGCACCCGGAGGCAGCATCAACGCGGTTTATCTCAACCAAATGCCGCAGGCCGATGGCGCCACCTTGAACGTGCTGGCAGGCGCAGACCTGAAGGCTTCTGGCGTCAACGTGTGGGCGGAGTCCCCCTTCGGTGAAGGCATCTATTGGAGTTCCAAGGGCGAAGACATTCTGGGAGACTTCTCTGTGCAGCGCCAAACGGGCACCGGTGTCGCCCTGACCGCAGGCAGCTTCGAACCCGCCCGCCGCGAACCCGTCCGCCTCATCGCCCAAACCGGCGACGTGACCCTGCGCGCCGAAGTCGGCGACGCCACCCGCATCATCGCGGGCGGAGACGTGAACTTGCTGGGCCTGCTCGTGCAACAGCAAGACGGCAACGAGCTCTCTCTGGTGCAGGCAGGGCGCGACCTGAACGTCATCGGCACCACCCGCGTTCGCGGCCCTGGAGACGCCTTGTTCGTGGCCGGCCGCGATGTCAACCTCACGGCCGCAGAAGGCATCGACACCAACGGCAACCGCGAAAACGGCGCCTTGCCCGATGGCAGCGCCAACCTCACGGTGATGGCAGGCGTGCAGCCTGGCACCAGCGATTTCGGCGTGGCCGAGCAACGCTTCTTCCACCTGCTGGGTGGCGCGGGTGTGGCCGACCGACCGGCCGACCTGTATGCCCAGTTGCTGGCGGCTCGAGGCGGTCAGGCGGTGCCGGGGCTGGATTCGGCGGCTGCACAGGCGTTTGCCGGCCAGGGCTTTGCCGAGCAGCTCGTCGCAGCCCGCGACCTGGTGGGCGCGCAGGCCTTCGAGGCTGCCGTGCTCACCTACATGCAAGGGCGCGACGCCAAGCCTGATTTGAGCACAGCACAAGCCCTGGCGGCCCTGGCCAACGTGCCCCAGCGCGAACAAGCCGCGCTGCTGGGCAGCGTGCTCGCCCCGGCGTGGTCCCAAGCCGTGGCGCCTGAGGTGCAGCGCAGCACGGCCCTGGACATGGCCAAGGCTCGTGGTGGCGCTTACGCGCTGGCCTTGTCGGAGTACCTCAGGCTGCGCACGGGCACCAAGGACCTGGGCGACGCACAAGCCTTGCAAGCCTTTGAGCAATTGAGCACGGAGCAGCGCCTGCTCTTCACCAACCAGGTGCTCAAGCGAGAGCTGACCGTGGCTGGCATCAATGCCACACAAGAAAAGACCCCTGACGCCAAGCTGGACGCCTACCAGAGCGGCTTCAACGCCCTGGCCACCGTTTTCCCGGGCAGCCAGGACACCAGCAGCCTGCTGATGGGCGCCAGCAGCATCAAGACGCAGCAAAACAGCCAAATCAACGTCTTCACGCCGCATGGGGGCATGAACGTGGGCCGCTTGACCGGCCTGGCCGATTCGGCCGCTGCCGCCAAACTGGGCATCGTGACCACCTCGGGTGGCGACATCACCGGCGTGGTGCGCGACAGCGTCGAGGTCAACCAGTCCCGCATCTTCGTCGTCGAAAACGGCGACATGCTGCTGTGGGCCTCGTTCGGCAACATCGATGCAGGCAAGGGCTCGAAAACCGTCACCGGGGCCCCGGCGCCGGTGGTCCGCATCGTCGATGGTCGACTCGTGGTCGACACCACGGGGTCCTTCTCGGGCTCCGGCATCGCTGCGTTGGACCCTGACAGCAAGCTCTACCTCTTCGCACCGCGCGGCGAGATCAACGCCGGTGAGGCGGGCATCCGCGCCGGCGGCAGCATCACCCTCGATGCCCCCACCATCGTCGGCGCCAACGACATCCAGATCGCCGGTGGCGGCAACCTGGCGCCGCCGCCCACCGTGGGCAACGCCTCCACCAATGTCGGCAGCCTGGGGCAGTCCGCCACCGCGGCGGGCCCG
>NZ_DCXA01000085.1:0-839 GCF_002328915.1 Aquabacterium sp. UBA2148 | reverse complement strand
GCGGCGGGCCCGAGCCAGGCCGAATCGCGCGGTACTTCAACGCCCAAACGCCGACTGCTGCTCGACTTCCTGGGCTTCGGCTCGGACAAGGATGAAGACAGCGAAGGCGACGACAAGAAGAAGTGACGCGAATCTGTCGTGATGCTGTCACGTGAAGACGCAAACATGCCGGGTTTGTCCGTGATCCCGACGGACCCGGCGGTGTGACACCTCCCCTGAATTGAACTGATCTGGATGACGCCAACCATGCGCAAACACCTTCTGTCCCTTCTTGCTGCCGCCGCGCTCATGCCCGGCGCCGCCCAGGCCTGGTGGAACGCCGACTACACGCAGCGCACCAAGGTGGTCCTCAACACCACCGCTGCGGGCGTTGATACCAAAGAAGCCCTCTCCGGTGTCGTCGTGCCGGTGCGCCTGCACTCGGGCAACTTCGACTTCCTGGGCGCCAAGCCCGATGGCGCCGACCTGCGCGTGGTCGCCGCCGACGACAAGACGCCCCTGAAGTTCTGGGTCGAACGCTTTGACGGCGCCAACGAACTGGCCGTGGTCTGGGTTCAGCTGCCCAACACCCTGCCGGGCACCGACAAGAACGTCGTGCACGTTTACGCTGGCAACGAAGCCGCAGCCGCCGAGGCCACCAGCCCCGCGCTGTTTGATGGCGGCATGGCTGCGGCCATCACCTTCGCTGGCAAAGCCGGTGAGCCCGCCACCGACGCGTCGGGCCAGGTCGCATCGTCCGGCCCCGTGGTGCGCGAGGTCAACGGCCTGATCGGCGTGGCCGCTCGCCTCGACGGAGAGCCGCTGCAGTGGTCTTCCGACAAGCTCAAGGCCGCCGGCAG
>NZ_DCXA01000092.1:1735-7590 GCF_002328915.1 Aquabacterium sp. UBA2148 | reverse complement strand
CTTTTCGATGTGGTCGACCATTGGCCTGCCGATCGCCTTGGGCATCGGGGCGGACGGTTTCCGCGAACTGCTGGCCGGCGCCCACGCGATGGACCGGCACTTCGCCGAAGCGCCCTTTGAAGCCAACCTGCCGGTGCAACTGGGCCTGCTCGACGTCTGGTACCGCAACTTCAAGGGCTACACCAGTCGCTGCGTGGCGCCCTATGCGCAAGGCCTGCGCAGCCTGCCGGCCTACCTGCAACAGCTGGTGATGGAGAGCAACGGCAAGTCGGTCGATGCCTTGGGCCAGCCGCTGCCTTACGCCACCAGCGACGTCCTGTGGGGCGAGCCTGGCACCAACGGCCAGCACGCCTTCTTTCAGATGCTGCACCAGGGCAGCGACGTGGTGCCGGTGGAGTTCATCCTCGTGGCGCGCCCCAGCTACCCTGCTGCGTTGCAGGCCTCACCAGCCTTGCAGGCTGCGCTCAGGCAACAGCACGAGGCCTTGTTGGCCAACGGCCTGGCCCAGGCCCAGGCGCTGATGTGGGGCAAGACCGAGGCCGAGGCCTTGGCCGAGCAGGCGCCCACCGCATCGCCCGCGCTGGCCCCCGAGGTCATCGCCCGCCACCGAACCTTCCCGGGCAACCGCCCCAGCCTGACCCTGGTGCTCGACGAGGTCTCACCCCGTTCGCTGGGCGCCTTGATCGCCCTGTTCGAGCACCGCACCTTCGTGTCGGGCGCGGTGTGGGGCATCAACAGCTTCGACCAATGGGGCGTGGAGCTGGGCAAGGCGCTGTGCCAGCAACTGCTGCCGCGCCTGCAGTCGGGTGACACGGCTGGGCTGGATGCGTCGAGCGCGGCCTTGATCGGGCGGTTGCGGCAGGGCTGAGTCAGTCGCCCTGATGGTTGTCAGCCAGTGCTTGCACGAACGCAGCACGCGCGGCCACTGCCAGTTCGTAGGCTTTTTCTTCACCGTATCGCAAGGTTGAGAAGGCCTTTTTGCGCGCGGGCTTGACGCCCTCCGGTGTGCGCGCCTCCCAATGCACGTAGACCGCCACGCTGCCGTCCGAGCGCCGGCGGCTGGTTTTCATCTTGAACACACCGGGGGTCCCGGATGTGTTGTTGGTGCGCAGCTTTTGCACCAGTTCCTGCTGGGTGTAAGGCTGCAGCGAACGCGCGAGTTGGTCGCGCCATGCCTGGGCCGCTTGCAGGGCTGCCTCCACTGAGCCGTGCCGCAAAACCGGGAACCCTTTGGCGTGGTTCGTGCCACGACAGCGCAGGGACACGCGCCAACTCCCCAGCCCCGGGGTGGGCATGAACCACAGGCGATCCAGGTCGCCGAGTGGTGGGGTGTTGGGGGGCTTGGGCATCAGGCCACGGGCTCGGTCTGATGCCCCGGCGCCTGAGCCTTGGCGTAGGTGACGCGGGCATCCTTGCCTTGGTAGAGCACGCGGGCCTCTGTTGCGCGGGTGCGGTCCATGGCGAAACTGGCCAGGGAGTCGATCACGTGGTCATCGAAGAAGGCGATCACTTCCAGGTCCCTGAGAACCGGTTCGTCCCAGGCCTCTCTCAGCAGCCGGTCAAAGCCCTTCAGGCTGTCCTTGCGGGCCTTGAGCACTCGCTGGCTTTCCTGCATGAACTCGCGGTCGTACTGCGCCATGTTCTTCAACAGGCTGCCATCGGAGGACGGCATGGTGTTGAGCGAAGCTTGAATCGGAACAGCCTGCTCTCGCAGTGTCGCGGCGCGTTGGCGACACTTTTGCGCTTCGCGCAGAAATTCGTGCTGCTGCTCACCGGGGAACATGCCCGATGCGGTCAGGTTCAGCATGTGCGCCTTGAGCTCCAGCCCCAGTGCTTCGTACTCGACCTTGTCCAGCGAGGATTGCTTTGCAGCCCGCTCCTGACTCCACTTGGCTTCGCTGGCGGACAGGCGTTTTGCGGTCTGATCTTGCTCACCCTTTTGCGCGGCAAGGCGCTTGCGACCCACGTCGATGATGCGCCAGCGGAAGTACAGCTTCATGTGTGCCGCGACCATCTGGCCGACGGGGGCGGCGCCTTGGCCGACGGCTTTCATGTAGTGGTTGAAGCGGCGGATGAGGGTTTGGCGGATCGCGGCTTCTTCCTTCGTAGAGGGGTAGAAGTCCCGAATCACGGGGTCTTCTGCTCTTTTGAGTGCATCCAACGACCTCAAAGGCACGCCTGCTTTGTACGCCTCGTCGTACATCGCCTGCAATGGAATCGCGCTCAGCATGCCGAAGGGGCTGGACAAACGCCCGCCTTCACCAGGCCGGTAGCCTCCGCCCACGTTCGAATGCACACCGGGGTAGACCACCTCCACCGTGTTTGGCGGGTAGCGCCCGGCCTCCAACAAGGTGTCCAGCGGAAACGAATTGCGGATCTCGTGGGCGGCGATGTGGTGCACGCAACGCAGCGACATGGCGGGGATGCGCAGGTCACTCGCCCACGACGCGTGACCGTCTGCGTTGCTGGCGACCCAAACCGGCACCGCAGCCAGCCAAGGGGACACCCTGGTCAGCGCCGCCGCTTCTGCTTGGTATTTGCGTGCGGCGGTGGGCACACCCACCGAGGCAACGGTGTCAAACAAGCCCATGAAGTACAGGCGGATGGGGTGGCGCCCCTGCTTGGTGACCCAACCTGCGCCAACGGGGTCACAGTGCTGCTGCAGCTTCACGGCGAAAGCACGCGCCAGGGCGGCCCCGCGGGAGAAGCCGAACACCGCCAAGTGGATCATGCGGATCTTGTTGACGGGGTTGTTGGCGCGGGCGGCGGCGGCTGCAACTTGCTCTTGGAACATGCGCCATGCCCAGTCGAGGCGGGCCTGACCGCCCAAGCCCACGGAGGACTTCCAGTTGCCACCCTTGTCGCCGATTTCGCGGAATGGCGTGCCAATCCCAGGGATGTAGAACGACATGTGGCCAAGGGCCTTGATGTCTGCTTTGCGGGCACGGTAGAGGCGTGCCACGTTGCTGTGCTCATGCGTGGGAGCGTCGATTTCTTCGTTGTTGCCAGTTCCATCGAAATAGAAGGTCAGCCACGGCTCTTGCTGACAATCTGCAACCGGCGTGGCTTGGGGGGCATTCTTTGCAGCACCTCGGCTGGATGCTCGCTGAGCATCGTTTTTGATGGATTGCATGGGACTGCACATGGCGCCTGCGGGAAGGACTTGGCATGTGTTCACCATTGGAAAAACCGGTGCCTCTTTGCTGCTCGTTTGACTCATGGCTTGGCTCCTTGCGCCAACTCGGCAGGCTTGATGCGGGGCTCCGGGTAATCCGCAGCGACTTCGACCTGCGCGGTGTTGTCGGGGTAGAAGTGAACGGCAAAGACGGTCGGGTTCTGTGGAACGGGGCCCTTGAGTTCAACTTCGACGCGATGGGTTTCCGCGTCCTGCAGCTTCAAGCCCTTTTCGTGGTTCCAGCGCTCGCCGTACGTCCACTCCACGAAAATCGGAACTGGCAGCTCGGTGCCGGGGCGCCACACGATGCAGCAGGTGGTTCCCCCGCCTCCTGACAAGCCCTCGCTGATGAGCACATTGCCCCCGCCTTGCCCGTTCACGCTGAACCTGTCGATGTAGCGCCCTGAGTAGTTGTAGCCAGTGATGCCAAGCATCTTGGGCTCCTCTTGGGGAGACTTCTGGCAGGCCGTGAGGGCCAGTGCAGCAAGAGTACCCACCAAGACTTTCTTCACGATGTCATCCGACGAACTCGCGTGTCTTGTTCCGCTCATGATTGAGCCCCCTTGGCCATGTCTGATCGTCTCAAGCGCGGTTTGGGATAGTCCTCAGCCACTTCGAGTTGAACCGTGTTGTTCGGGTAGAAGTGAACGGCGAAAACGGTCGGGTGCTCTGGAACGGGGCCAGTCAGTTCCACCTCGGCGCGATGGGTTTCCGCTTCCCGCAGCAGTTGGCCCGTATCGAAGTCTTTCTCGTATCCATACGTCCACTCCACCACAATCGTCACGGGCAAGGCAGTACCTGGTCGCCACACAATGCAACAGGTGGTCTTTCCTCCGCCATCAGCGTCATCGCTCAGGAGGACATTGCTGCCCCCTTGGCCATTCACACTGAACCCGTCGATGTAACGGTCGGTGTAGTTGTAGCCGGTGATGGCCAGCATCTTGGGCTCTTCCTCAGGTGCTTTTTGGCATGCCGTGATGGCCAGTGCCGCAAGGGTGGCCGCCAAGATGTTCTTCACGATGCCCACCAATGAACGCGCGGGGCTAGTTCCGCTCATGATTGAGCCTCCCTAGCCGAGCCTGATCGTTTGAAGCGAGGTTTTGGGTAGTCCTCCGCCACCTCGAGTTGAACCGTGTTGTCCGGGTAGAAGTGAACGGCAAAGACGGTCGGGTTCTTTGGAGCGGGGCCCTTGAGTTCAACTTCGACGCGATGGGTTTCCCTGGGCTTGTAGATTTGCCCCGTTCGCAGATCCTGGTTCTCGCCGTACGTCCACTCGACAAGCATAGGAACCGGCAGCGCGGTGCCAGGTCGCCATACGATGCAGCAGGCCTCGCCCGATCCATTCGTGTGGGCGCCCATGTTGGTGCCGCCTTGTCCGTTCACGCTGAACCCATCGATGTAGCGGTCGGTGTAGTTGAAGCCAGTGATGCCAAGCATCTTGGGCTCTTCTTGGGGAGACTTATGGCAGGCCGTGAGGACCAGTGCTGCCACGGCGGCTGAGAGCATTCTTTTCATGGGCGCATTGTGTTCACTGTGGCGCTGATCACGCCTGAGCCAGGGTTGACCGGAGCGTCTGGCCGGACGCAACAGCTTGCGACACGACCTCGGCCCATTCGGGTTGACCTGCCCAGTCAGGGCCCACCTCTGCCGCGATGCGAACGGCGAGTGCGTGGTCATCTGGTGATTCAAACCCTTGGCCTTGCGCCCAACTCACTTGATCGCATGCCAGTGCATGCCGATGGGCTGGCGGCACCAGGTTCAAGGCGCTGGGGTAATCAGATCGGCAGAGTCCCAGCACCGCATCGGCGTGCCCCAGCTTCAACAGCCCCGCGAACGTCGGATCGCTGAGCGCCCAGGCGGTTTCGTGCGCGGAGGGGTCGCTGTCCGCCGCAGGATTCTCCGCAGTCTCAAGCTGGCCATCGCGGCCTGGCCAGGCGCTGGCTGCTTCTGCTGCCAGGAAGGCCTGCACATCGGCGTTTTGATGGAGTTCAGGCTCGTGCAGGGCCCACCAGATGCGGGCGTCCCACCAGCGAAACAGCATGTGCTCGCCATCGGTGAAGCGGGCCCGCATGCGTCGGCGCATCGCTGGCACCCACATCTGCGGCGACCAGGCGCTGGCGATGAGGAACAGCATGGGCTCATCGGTTTCCTGCGATTGCCAGATGGCACGCAGCGCCGATGAGCGGCCTTCAGGGCTGACCGGAACGACGCGGGGGGCCACAGCCAGGGCGGATGGATCGCTGGTGATGTGGTCGAGCAGGTTGGTGCAGTCATGGCTGGCCTCAAGCTTGCGCACGTGTGCGATGGCCTCGCTGGCCGATGCGTCCACGATGGCCCAGACATGACGATCAGACAACGCCTGTTGGTCGAGCCAATCTGATGGCCACGCTTGGTGTGGGACGAGGTCGGTCACGCTCATTCCTTGGCGAAAGCGCTGCCGCTGGATCGCGCAGCAAGCAGGCATGAGACGCAGATGCTAATGGGCATCTGCGGCAGCACCAGGTCTTGCGTGCCTGTCCCCGCCATCGACTTCTGCCCTGCCTTGACCGTGATCTTGCCCGGGCACTGTGCGGTGAACTGCCCACCTTCGATGGTGATGCTCGCTCCGCCCGCCACCGACAGCACCACGCGCTTGGCCGCCGCGATGTTGACCACCCCGCTGGCCGTCTTGAGCTCCAGC
>NZ_DCXA01000092.1:0-1653 GCF_002328915.1 Aquabacterium sp. UBA2148 | reverse complement strand
CTTGGCAGCGATCTGCGCGGGCCCTGCTTGCGCCTGCCAATCGATCGATCCTTGCGCCGCGATCACGGTGATGCCCTTGCCTGCCGCTTCGCTGCCCGGCTGAACCGCCCCGGCCAACACCCCGATGCCTTGCGCGGTCTGCACCCGCAGCTGCCCGCCCACGGCCCAGTGGCTGTCTTGCCCGCTGGCGATCTGGGTGGTGTCCTGGCTGCTGAGGTGCCAGTCCTGGCCCGCTGTGAGGCCGATGCCGGCCTTGCCCACCATGGCGATGTTGGGGTCGGCCATGTGGGGTAGCTTGTTGGTTGATGCGCCGGTGGCCTTGTCTGCCGCGTCAGCTATCGCATTGGGCAGGCTCGTGGTGCTGACGGTGCCCATCAGGCTCTTGGTGAGGGCGGCCGCCGGTGCAAGAGCGTCGTCGAGCGTGCTTTGCTTTGCGGCGCGGCTGCCTGCGGCCGTGGCCAAGCCCACAGTCTGATGCGTGGTGGCCGCTTGGTGGAAGGTCTCGGTCAGTTGCTGCATCTGGCGAGCGAGCGCGATGCCGGCGGCGTTGTCGCCTGCGGGCTCGGCGGTCTGACCCAAGCCATTGCGCAAGCTGAAGGTGCTGAGCATCACGCCGCGTGCGGCGCGCACACCGCCCCAGGCATCTGATCGCAGCTCAAAGCCCAGGCCCCGGAAGCTGCCCCGGTGGTTGTCGGCCTGGTGCAGCAGGTGGCCCATCTGCAGCCAGGTCTGCGCCTGGGTGGTGTGAAGCTGGGTGCGCAGCTGCTCAGGCGTGTCGTCCCACACCAGTTGGTTGTGGCCGCTGCCGCCGAACTCTTTGCTCTTGATGCCGCTGAGCGCTGCGGCGTTGGCCTGGCCTTGTGCGCCTGGGCTGGCCGCTGCGCTGGCCGCCCCGTGCCAGGCGGGGCTGTGGCCGCCTGCGCCCGAGCCGATCAGGTTGCCTTGCGACGATGGCGTGTGGTCGGTGGACTGCGCCAAGGCATCGAGCGAGGCTTCAGCAGCCATGCCGCCAGGCGTGGGCGCGATACCCGACTCACCCCGGCCGTTGTAGAGCGCCGCCAGGACCACGGGGCGGTCGATGTCGTTGCCCAGGAAGGTGACCAGCACCTCTTGACCGATGCGCGGGATGAACTGGTGGCCCATGCCGGGGCCTGAGAGGCGCTGGACCACGCGCAACCAGCAGCTGTGGTCGCTGGCGCGTCTTTGCGGTGAATCGATGCTCTGCCAGTGGAAGCGCACTTTCACGCGACCCATCTTGTCGGTGTGCAGCTCGTGGGCGCCGCTCGGGTGTTCGCTGCCGTCCGGACCGACGACGATGGCCGTTTGCGGGCCCAGCGCGGTCGGGCGTGGGCGGGGGCGCAGGCCGGTGTCGTCCATGAGCACGGGGCGCCAGGGCACGTCGCGGCGAACGGCCTGGAACTGGCAGGCAAAGCCGGTGCGCTCGGCGTGGCCGTGCAGGGGCTCGGTGTTGATCGCGCCCGTGACCTCGGGCTCGAATCCGAGTGGGCGCTCGAGCATGGGCCAGCGCGGGCGAGCAAAGCGGCCCTTGGGGTGGGGCAGGCTGGCGTCGATCAGGGCTTGGATGTCTTTGGGCAGGTTGTTGACGCCCACGGCGTGCACCTGGGTGAAGAAGAGCTCGTGGGGCTCGCCTGC
>NZ_DCXA01000090.1:21920-23177 GCF_002328915.1 Aquabacterium sp. UBA2148 | reverse complement strand
CTACGGCCTGGTACCCGGCACAGCGGGCTTTTGCAATGGCCTGGACGAGCTGCTGCCAAACGCCGACCTGTGGATCCACGGCCACCTGCACTGCCCGGTGGACCACACCGTGCGGGGGCGCAACGGCCCCGATGCCGCCGCCGGACGCGACTGGGCCTGTCGCATCGTGGCCAACCCGCGTGGCTACTTCAGCAAAGGTGAGCAGGCGGGTTTCATCGAGCGTCGCGTGGTGACGGTGCCCCGTGGCCACAGAACTGCGCTGGATCAAGAACAAAGCGCCCAACCCGCCTAAACTGAAGGCTTGACACCAACCGCCCGAGGAACCGAACCATGAAGATCCTGCTCCCCGTTGACGGCAGCCCCTACACCAAGCGCATGCTGGCCTGGCTGGTCACGCACGACGAATGGCTCAAGGCCGACCACGAGTACACCGTGCTCACCGTGGTGCCCATGATCCCGCCTCACGCCGCGGCCATGTTCCCGGCCGACCAGCTCAAGTCCTATTACGAGGACACCGCAGAGGGCATCTTCAAGCCCATCCGCAAGTTCGTGGCCAAGCACAACCTGGCCACCAACTTCGTGGCCAAGACGGGCCACGCCCCCGACGTCATCGCCAAGCTGGCCGACAAGGGCAAGCACGACCTGATCGTCATGGGCTCGCACGGCCATGGCAACCTGATGAACCTGGTGATGGGCTCGGTCACCAACCAGGTGCTGGCGCGCAGCAAGGCGCCTGTGCTGCTGGTGCGTTGAGCACCCCTCAAGGTGCCGATGCAGCCGACGCGGGATGCGTTGGCTGCACCACCACCCCGGGCGACAGAGAAATGTCGTCCACCGGGATCACCTTGGTCACGTAGTAACGCGTCTCGCCGAAGCAGCTGGTGGGCAAGCCCACCTTCTGCTCGTAATGCAGGGACACACGTTTGCCCATGTGGCGGTTGATGTCGGCCGCTGCGGCATCGTCGAACACCGTGAAGTTGAACTTCTCAACCGGTGCGCCCGGCATCGAGACCAGGGCCAGCTCGCCTTCCCAGGTCTTGCACAGCCAACCTTTGTGCGAAATCTTTTGCACCCAACCTGCGCGGTCGCCGGTGGAGTAGCTCCAGCTGAGCATGGCGTAGAAATAGGCCGCCACCAGGGCGATCAGGATGACGAGGGGCAAAAGGACGCGCTTGATCATGGTGGGGCGAGGCTGAAGGTGCCAGGGGCGGCACGCACAGCACCGATCTTGTCACAGCTGTGGGCCGGCCCGCGTGC
>NZ_DCXA01000090.1:17313-21868 GCF_002328915.1 Aquabacterium sp. UBA2148 | reverse complement strand
TGTGGGCCGGCCCGCGTGCGCCGGCCGCCACACCCCCCGGGTTTCAGGCCAGGCGGAAGGTGCCGACGGCCGCTTGCAGGCGCTCGGCCTGATCGCGCAAGCTGCTGGCGGCGGCGCTCGACTCCTCGACCAGCGCGGCGTTCTGCTGCGTGGCCTGGTCCAGCAGGGTGACGGCCCGGTTCACCTGGGCAATGCCCTGGCTCTGCTCGCTGCTGCCCGAGGCCACCTCGTCCATCAACTGGCTGACACGCTGCACCTGCACGATGACCTCGTCGATGGAGCGGGCGGTGGCTTCTGCCAGGTCGTAACCCTCGTCGACCTGCGCCACGCTGTCGGCGATCAAGGTCTTGATTTCACGCGCGGCCTGGGCACTGCGCTGCGCCAGCGAACGCACCTCGGCCGCCACCACCGCAAAGCCTCGACCTTGCTCCTCTGCGCGGGCCGCTTCCACCGCCGCGTTCAGCGCCAGGATGTTGGTCTGAAACGCAATGCCATCGATGACGGCGTTGATGTCGGCGATGCGCGCACTGGTCTGCTTGATGGCTTCCATCTTCTGGCGCACCTGCGCAAAGTTGCGTCCACTCTCGGCTGCCCCGCCTGCCACCTGGGACGACAGCCGATTGGCCTCGAGCGCCGTGTCGGCGTTGTGTCGCACCGTGGCCGACATTTCTTCCATGGACGAGGCCGTCTCTTGCAGGGACGAAGCCTGCGTCTCGGTGCGTGAGCTCAGGTCCAGGTTGCCTTGTTCGATCTGGCTCGACGCGGTGGCCACCGACTCGCTGGCAGCACGGATGCCGCCCATCGTGTCTCGCAGCTGGGCCACGGCGCGCGAGATCGCGCGCTGCACCTGGCCGATTTCATCGCGTTGACTCGAGCTGGCGCGCAGGGTCAGGTCACCGCGTGACAGGGCCTCGGCCGCATCCACCACGTTTTGCATGCCTTGCGCCGTGTTGCGCGTGATGGCCACGGCCAGCATGCCGCCCAGGCCCGACATCAACAGGACCACCAGCAAGGTCGCAATGATTTCGCTGCGCTGAGCGTCGGCACGCTGGGTCAGCAAGACATCGAGCTCTTCGACCACGGCATCGCTCAAGGCGAACTGGGGCAGGATGGCCTGCGTGGTGGCGTCGAAGTACTGAGGCCCGCTCATCTCGTGGGTGTCGGCTCCTTTGGCCACGGACAGCGCCAGCGCCTGCATCCGGCTGTGAGCGGCCACGGCCTTTTCAACGGGGCCGGCCAGCACCCGCTCGACGCTGGGGTTGGCCGCGCGGGCCTTGGCCAGGGAGCGCTCCAGGTCATCGAAATGCGTGCGCGAGGCGTCGACCAAGGTGGAAAGCGTGCTGCGCTCGTCCGGGTCGGTGCTGCGCTCGACCAGCATGCCGGTGCCTCGGGCGCGCGCCAGGCCCATTTTTTCGGAGAGGCGGGGCAGGTCGCGGAAGGCCGCGGTGATCAGGTAGTAGCAGGCCATGTCGGCGTCCAGGGCCATGCCACTGGCACCGGTCTCGTCCTCCAGAAAATGGAGCATCCGGTTGACCAGGGCGGTGTGCGCCTTGAGGCTGTCGGGCGGCGCGATGCCCGCCTGGCTGACTCGGCTCGCAACGTCTTGCCAGGACGCCCTCATGGCCTTGAGCTCAGGCTGCAAGCCCTCGCGCGGCAGCGCGGTGTAGAGCTGCTCGACCTCCGCAAAGACCTGGTCGATGGCCTGCTGACGGGCCTGGCGGTCGGCTGACTTGCTGGCTTCACCGTTGAGCACCGCGTTGCTCAGGCCTCGGTGCTCCTGCGTCAGGCGCACCATTTTGAGCAGCAACCTCACGGGTGGCAGCCCGGCTCGCTCGTCCTCCAACGCCCGGTACAAGCCCCAGGAGGTGCTGATCACCGACAGCGTGGGGGCGGCCACCATGACCAGGGCCACCAGGGACAAAACCAGGAACTTGCGCCCGATGGGCAGGTGATGGATCCAGCCGAACGTGGCTCGCACTCCCGTGCGCGGGTGGGATCGATCCCCGAGGCCGCTGGCGCGCGCACGGACGCCAGGACGTCGCACCGCCCGGCTTTGGACGGGGCTCAACTCTCTTCGGCAGCCATGCGCCCCGCTTGAGACCGACTGAACGCAAATTGTTCGGTGCAGCGAGAAAAAAGGGCGGCCAGCCGTCCCTAGAATGTTTGCGCCCTACCCATTCGAAGGCCTCCCGCATGTCCGACATCCGCATCCGCGGCGCCCGCCAGCACAACCTCAAGAACCTCGACCTGGACATCCGCACCGGTGAGCTCACCGTGGTGACCGGCCCCAGCGGCTCGGGCAAGTCCTCGCTGGTGTTCGACACGCTCTACGCCGAGGGGCAGCGCCGGTACGTGGAGACCTTCTCGGCTTACGCCCGCCAGTTCCTCGACCGCATGGACCGCCCGGCGGTGGACCGCGTCGAAGGCGTGCCACCGGCGATTGCGATCGACCAGACCAACCCGGTGCGCACCTCGCGCTCGACGGTGGGCACGATGACGGAGCTCAACGACCACCTCAAGCTGCTGTTCGCCCGCGCGGCGCGCCTGTTCGACCAGGCCACCGGACTGCCGGTGCAGGAAGACTCGCCGCAATCGGTGTTCGAGGCGCTGCTGCGCCGCTGCGCGCTCTCGGAAGGCGGCCGCCGCGTGGTGGTGACCTTCGGCGCCGAACTGCCCGCCAACACCTCGCCCGAGCAGATGGAAGAGTGGCTGTCGGCCAGCGGTTTCTCGCGCATCCAGGCGCAGCGGGTGGTGAAGGTGGCAGCCGATCCCGGCGCCGCGCCCGTGGCCAAGAAGGCGGCCAAGAAAGCCGCCGCCAAGAAGACCACGAAAAAAACAGCCGCCAGCGCTGACACCACCCTGGCCGAGGACGAACGCCTGGTGCTCGATGTCGTCGTCGACCGCTTCCGCATGGGCGCCGACGCCTCGGGCGCTGACCTCGACCGCCCCCGCGTGATGGAGGCCCTGGAAGTGGCCTTCAAGCGCGGCAACGGTCACGTCACCGTCTACGCGCTGAGCCTTGACGAAGCCGAGCCCGAACTCTGGCGCTTCTCCAGCGGCCTGCACTGCCCCGAAAGCCACCGCCGCTACAGCACGCCCACGCCGGGCATGTTCTCGTTCAACTCGGCCGCGGGCGCTTGCCCCACCTGCCGGGGCTTCGGCCGCGTCATCGGCGTGGACTGGGGCCTGGTCATCCCCGATGGCAAGAAGACGCTGCGCGGCGGCGCCATCAAGCCGCTGCAGACGCCCGCCTGGGCCGAGTGCCAGGCTGACCTGGTCAAGTACGCCGGCGACGCCGCCATCCCGCGCGACACGCCCTGGTCGCAACTCACCACCGAGCAAAAGCACTGGGTGCTCGAAGGCGACCCGGACTGGAAGGGCAACTGGAACAAGCAGTGGTACGGCATCCGGCGCTTCTTCGGCTACCTCGAAAGCAAGGCCTACAAGATGCACATCCGCGTGCTCTTGTCGAAGTACCGCAGCTACACGCCCTGCCCCGACTGCGAAGGCGCGCGCCTGCAGACCGAGTCGCTGCTGTGGCGCCTGGGCTCGCAGGCCGATGCCGACGCGGTGCTGCCCGCGGCCCAGCGCTTCAAGCCCAAGGGTGTGGCGCTGGACCGAGATGCCTTCGCTGCCCTGCCCGGCCTCAACGTTCACGACCTGATGCTGCTGCCGATCTCGCAGCTGCAGCGCTTCTTCGGCTTCGTCACGCTGCCCAACCAGGGTGACCAGGAGGCCCTGCAGCTGCTGCTCGACGAGATCCGCACGCGCCTGAAGTACCTGGTCGACGTCGGCCTGGGTTACCTCACGCTCGACCGCCAGAGCCGCACGCTCTCGGGCGGCGAGGTGCAGCGCATCAACCTGACCACCGCCCTCGGCACCTCGCTGGTCAACACGCTGTTCGTGCTGGACGAGCCTTCCATCGGCCTGCACCCGCGCGACATGGACCGCATCAACCTGGCCATGCAGCGCCTGGTGGACGCCGGCAACACGCTGGTGGTGGTGGAGCACGACCCCGCCGTCATGCTGGCCGCCGACCGCGTCATCGACATGGGCCCCGGCCCGGGCTCGCAAGGCGGTCGCATCGTGTTCGATGGCACACCGGATGACCTCAAGCAGGCCGAGACGCTGACCGGCGCCTACCTGGGTGCGCGCCGTCGCATCGGGATCGGACAACGCCGTCCCGTGCAGGAAAACACGCCACGGCTGGTTCTGCAAGGCGCGCGGCAACACAACCTCAAGGACCTGAACGTAGACTTCCCCCTGCAGCGGTTGGTGGGCGTGACAGGCGTCAGTGGCTCGGGTAAATCCACCCTGATCCAGGACATCCTGCACCCCGCCCTGCTGCGCCATTTCGGCGAAGCGACCGAGAGCCCCGGCGAGCACGACGACCTGCTCGGCGCCGACTGGCTGAGCGCGGTCAGCTTCGTGGACCAGTCGCCCATCGGCAAGACGGCGCGCTCGAACCCGGCCAGCTACGTGGGCGCCTTCGACGCGGTGCGCACGCTGTTCGCGGTGACGCCGCTGTCGCGCGAACGCGGCTACACCGCCGGCA
>NZ_DCXA01000090.1:9765-17261 GCF_002328915.1 Aquabacterium sp. UBA2148 | reverse complement strand
CGAACGCGGCTACACCGCCGGCACCTTCAGCTTCAACGCGGGTAACGGGCGCTGCCCGACCTGCGGCGGCTCGGGCTTCGAGCACGTCGAAATGCAGTTCCTCTCCGACGTGTACCTGCGCTGCCCCGATTGCGACGGCACGCGCTTTCGCGCCGAGGTGCGCGAGGTGCAGATCGAGCGCCTGAACAAGAAGCTCAGCATCTCGGATGTGCTGGAACTCACGGTGGCCGAAGCGGTGCGCTTGTTCGCGCAAGACGTGGAGGTGGTGCGCGCGCTGCAGCCGCTGTCCGACGTGGGCCTGGACTACGTGAAGCTGGGCCAGCCGGTGCCGACGCTGTCAGGCGGTGAAGCACAGCGCCTCAAGCTCGCCGGCCACCTGGTGGAAGCCGCCACGCAGATGAGCAAGAGCGGCCAGCGCACCGCGCGCAAGGGCACGCTGTTCATGTTCGACGAGCCCACCACCGGCCTGCACTTCGATGACATCGCCAAGTTGATGCGGGCGTTTGGCAAACTGCTCGACGCCGGCAACAGCATCATCCTGATCGAGCACAACCTCGACGTGATCCGCGCTTGCGATTGGCTGATCGAACTCGGGCCCGAAGGCGGCGACGCGGGCGGTCAGATCGTGGCGCAAGGCGCACCCGAAGACCTCAAGCACGGCAACTCCCACACGGCCGTGGCCTTGCGCGAGTACGAAGCAGCGCTGGGCCTGCAAGACGAAGGCAGCCAAGCCACGGTGGTCAAAGCCGAAGAAGGCGGCACCTCGCTGCAAGCCATCATCAAGGCCCGTCGCGATCAACGCCGTGCAGCCGCCGCCAAGGCACCGGGCCACGATGCCATCGAGGTCGTCAATGCGCACGAGAACAACCTGCGCGGCATGAGCGTGAACATCCCGCGCGGCAAGTTCAACGTCATCACCGGCGTGTCGGGCTCGGGCAAGTCCACGCTGGCCTTCGACATCCTCTTCAACGAAGGGCAACGCCGCTACCTCGAATCGCTGAATGCCTACGCGCGCTCGCTGGTGCAGCCGGCCGGCCGGCCCGAGGTCGATGCGGTGTATGGCATCCCGCCCACCGTGGCCATCGAGCAGCGCCTCTCGCGTGGCGGTCGCAAGTCCACCGTGGGCACCACCACCGAGGTGCACCACTTCCTGCGCCTGCTCTACGTCAAGCTGGGCACCCAGCACTGCACCACCTGTGTCGACGCCGACGGCCAGCCCATCCCCGTGCTGCCGCAAACGCCCGAGGCCATCGCCGCGCAATGGCTGCGCGAGTACCGCGGCCAGCACATCGGCCTGATGGCGCCGCTGGTGGTCAACCGCAAGGGCGTCTACACCGAGCTGGCCAAGTGGGCCTCGGCGCGCGGCTTCGACCACCTGCGCGTGGACGGCGAGTTCCTGCCCGTGGCGGGCTGGGGCACCACCAAGGGCCCCAAGATCGACCGCTACCGCGAGCACACCATCGAGCTGCCCGTGGGCGACGTGGTGGTGACCCCCGAGAACGAAGCCCGCCTGCGCGAGCTGCTGGCTTCGGCGCTCGAACATGGCAAGGGCGTGGTGCACCTGATCACCGGGCTCGAGGGCCTGTCCGAGGCCTTGTCCACGGGCAAGTCCACCCTGCACATGGGCCGCGTGAAGGTGTTCTCCACCCAGCGTGCGTGCCCCAGTTGCGGCACCAGCTTCCCGGAACTCGACCCGCGCCTGTTCAGCTACAACAGCAAACACGGCTGGTGCGCCGACTGCGTGGGCACCGGCCTGGCGCTCACGCGCGAGCAGCGCAAGGTGCTCGACGACTCGCAGCAGGACGACAACAAGGGGCGCGAGCAGACCTTCGCCGAACCCGATGTGGAGGACGTGGAAGACGCCGAATGCGGCACCTGCCACGGCGCGCGCCTGAACCCCGTCGCGCGGGCCGTGACCATGCGCGGGCAGTCGATCGCCGAGGTGTCTGCGCTGTCGGTCAAGGACTCGCGCAAGTGGAGCGAGAAGCTCAAGCTCGACGGCCGCGAGGCCACCATCGCCCGCGACATCGTCAGCGAGATCAAGTCACGCCTGAGCTTCATGGAGCAGGTCGGCCTGGGCTACCTCAGCCTCGACCGCGCCGCGCCGACCTTGTCGGGTGGTGAAGCCCAGCGCATCCGCCTGGCCGCGCAACTCGGCAGCAACCTGCAGGGCGTTTGCTACGTGCTGGATGAGCCCACCATCGGCCTGCACCCGCGCGACAACCAGCTGCTGCTCGACGCCCTGCACACGCTGGGCCAGTCGGGCAACACGCTGGTGGTGGTCGAGCACGACGAGGACACCATCCGACGCGCCGAGCACGTCATCGACATCGGCCCCGGCGCCGGTGTGCGCGGTGGCACCGTGGTGGCCGAAGGCACCGTGGCCGACGTGATGGCCAGCGAGGCCTCCGTCACCGGCCGCTGCCTGCGCTCGCCCATGCAGCACCCGCTGCGCGTGGACGAGGCCGGCGCGCCCATCGGTCGCCGCAAGGTGGACAAGGGCACAGCGCAACTGCAACTGAAAGGCGCCAAGCTGCACAACCTGCAGGACGTCAACGTCAAGGTGCCGCTGCAGCGCCTGGTGGGCGTCACCGGCGTGTCGGGCTCGGGCAAATCCACGCTGGCGCGCGACGTGCTGCTGGCCAATGTGCAGGCGGCGCTCGCCATCCCCTTCAAGGAGCGCGCCACCACCCAGCCCACCTGGCATGGCTGCGACAGCCTCGAAGGCTGGGGCGCCGTCGACCGCGTGCTCGAAGTCGACCAGACCCCGATCGGCAAGACACCGCGCTCGTGCCCGGCCACCTACATCGGCTTCTGGGACACCATCCGCAAGCTCTTCGCCGACACACTCGAAGCCCGCGCACGCGGCTGGGGTGCCGGCCGCTTCAGCTTCAACACCGGCGAAGGCCGCTGCCCCGAGTGCGAAGGCCAGGGCATCCGCACCATCGAGATGGCGTTCCTGCCCGACGTGAAGGTGCACTGCGACGCCTGCAACGGCATGCGCTTCAACCGCGAGACGCTGGCCGCCACCTGGCGCGGCAAGCACATCGGCGACGTGCTCAAGATGGAAATCGACGAGGCCGTCGAGTTCTTCGGCTCCATGCCCTCCATCGCGCACCCGCTGCAGCTGATGCAAGACGTCGGCCTGGGCTACCTGACGCTGGGCCAGCCCTCGCCCACGCTCTCGGGTGGCGAGGCGCAGCGCATCAAGCTGGTGACCGAGCTCAGCAAGGTGCGCGACGACATCACGCGCCGCGGCCAGAAGGCGCCGCACACCCTGTACGTGCTCGACGAGCCCACCGTGGGCCTGCACCTGGCCGACGTCGAAAAGCTCATCCGCGTGCTGCACCGCCTGGTGGACGGCGGCCACAGCGTGGTCGTCATCGAGCACGACCTCGACCTCATCGCCGAGGCCGACTGGGTCATCGACATGGGGCCGGAAGGTGGCTCGGGCGGCGGCAAGGTGGTGGCCGAGGGCCCACCCGAGAAGCTGGTGGACAAGGGCACGCACACCGGCGTGGCCTTGAAGGGCGTGCTGAACCGTTGAAACAGTCCGCAACTGTCGGCCGCTGATACACGCGGCTCGCAGACCAGCAAGGCATGGCGCTCAGCATGCGTGGCATCGCCACCTGCCTGAGCGCCCTGCCATGCCACAGCAAACTGCCCCCTCCGCCGACCACCCACTTGACAGCCTGGGCCTGCAGGGCGACCTGCGTCGCATGGCCGCCCTCGAGGCACCCGATCGCCGACGCGCCATGACCTGGCTTGCCGCGCTGGGCGGAGGCAGCCTGCTGGGCGCCACGGGGCTGAGCGGCTGCGGCGGGGGTGGCGACGCGGCCACTTCAAGCAGCACCTCGGGCAACGGCACCGTCACCGCAACCAGCTCAAGCGGCGAGGTCTGCAGCGTCATCCCCACCGAAACCCAGGGCCCCTACCCGGGCGACGGATCCAACAGCGCCAACGGCAGCGTCGTCAACGCGCTGATGCTCTCGGGCATCGTGCGCAGCGACATCCGCACCAGCGTGGGTTCGGCCTCGGGCACCGCGGCCGGCGTGCCACTCACGCTGCGCGTGCGCCTGGTCAACGTCAACGCCAGTTGCGCCACGCTCGAAGGCTGGGCCATCTACCTGTGGCACTGCACGCGCGACGGCAAGTACTCGCTCTACTCCAGCGGCGTCACCGGCGAGAACTACCTGCGCGGCGTGCAAGCCACCGACAGCAGCGGCACGGCTACTTTCACCACCATCTTCCCCGGGTGCTACAGCGGGCGCATGCCGCACATCCACTTCGAGGTCTACCGCAGCATCAACACAGCCACCAGCGCCGACAACAAGCTGCTGACCTCGCAGATGGCCTTCCCCACCGAGGTGTGCGAGTCGGTCTACGACACGGCCAGCGGCTACAGCGCCAGCGTCGCCAACCTGGCCCAGGTCAGCTTCGCCTCGGACAACGTCTTCTCCGACGGCCACGACACGCAGATGCTCAGCATCACCGGCGATGTCGGCAGCGGCTACGTGGCCACCATCACGGTGGGCATGTCGGTCTGATCAGCCCTCGACGGGCAACGCGCCCCCGCGCCACGCGGCCCAGCCCGCCAGCGTGAGCCACGACAGCGCCGTCGTCCACATGATGAGCCGAGCCACCCGCGTGGTGTCGGCGCCTTCGCGCTCGGCCAGCATCGACACGTTGCTGGCCGACGGCAGGGCCGCGGCCATCACCAGTGTGGTCAGGCCCGGGCCCGACAGTGGCCAGCCCAGGGCGTGGACCAGCTCGCCCGCCGCCAGCACCAGCAACGGGTGCAGCAGCAGCTTGGCCGCGACCAGGACGGACAGCACCCCGTGTCCGGCACCGTGCACGACACCTGGGCTGGCACCTTGAACTGCAAGGGGTGAACCGCCTGCCACCCTCTTGCCCACCTTCAACTGCGCCCGCGCCAGGATCGCCCCCAGCGTGAACAGCGCGGCCGGTGAAGCGGCCAAGGCCAACAGCCGCAGCGTGTCGTCGACCGCACGCGCCATCTGCCAGCCACTGGCCCACCACGCCACGCCCAAGGCCATCGACCACAGCAGCGGGTTGCGCAAGGCGCCTTTCAACGGCGCCACCCACAGCCCCCACCACGAGCCCGACGCACCCCGGTGCGCCCAAGCCAGGCACAGCGAGCTCAGCAGCAGCACGTCGATGATGAGCGTGGCCGCCACCGGCCCGGCCGCCTGCGCGCCCAGCAAGCCCGTCAGCAAGGGTAGCCCCAAAAAGCCCGTGTTCGGAAAAGCCGCCGCCAGCGCCACCAGCCCCGTGTCGCGGTGCGGCCAGCCCGAACGCCGACCCAGCCACAGCGCCAGCGCCGTGATGCAGCCGCCTCCCAGCCCATAAGCGAGCAGCAAGCCGGCCAAGCCAGGCTGCATCAGCGCCCCACTGGCACCGAGCCGAAACAGCATCGCCGGCAGCCCGAAGAACAGCACGAAGCCATTGAGCGCGCCGATGCCCCCCGGGTCCACCAGCCCGGCGCGCACCGCGCCCCAGCCGCACAACACCAGCAAAAAGAAAGGCACGAACAACCACAGCAGATCGGTCATGGGTCCAGATTGTCGCCCCGCGACGCCGTTACCGCGAACGGGCCGCGCCAACGGGTAAGCACGGAGCACGCGTCCTGAGAAGCCCCCGTGGTTTACCCAGAAGAGGTGGTTTCGGACAACAAAGTGGTCAGTCCTGCCAATCCTCATTTGGGCGGCGCTGCCTACGATGGCCCGCAACGCTGCCCCCCATTCCAAACACCCGGAGACCCCGATGTCCACGCTCACCCTGCCCCACCGCCTCCACCGCGTGGCCCCATGCGCCCTGGCCATCGGCCTGGCACTGGCCACCCTCGGCACCGCCCAAGCCCAGACCACCACGCTCGGCACCCGGGGCCTGACCAGCCAGCCCAACCCTGCCATCACCAGCAACAGCGACGCCACCTGGCCGGCCTACACCCGCGCAGAGCGGTATGCAGGCGCGAAGACCCTGCCACTTCAATTCATCACCCTGAGCAACGGCAAGAAGCTGGGTGTGTACGTCTCGCTGCCGGCGAACGCCCTGGGCATGGCGGCCTCGGGCAAGTTCCCCGTCGTGCTCACGCAGACCGCCTACCGCATCGACATGTCGCAGCTCATGGGCGTGGTCTCGCCGGGTGACACCACCTTGCTCATCGGCGGCCTGGACAAGTTCATGGTCAAGCGCGGCTACATCACCGTGGCCGTTGACTCGTACGGCACCGGCATGTCCGAGGGCGTGACCGAGCTGCTCGGCGAAGAAGAGCAAAAGGCCTATGGCGAAACCGTCAACTGGATCACCAAGCAGCCCTGGTTCAACGGCAGCATCGGCGTGGCCGGCACCTCGTACCTGGGCATCACGTCGCTGCTGACCGCCGGCCAGGGCCACCCCGCCATCAAGGCCGCGTTCGCCGAGGTGCCGATGGGCGACGCCTTCCGCGGCACCGTGGGCACGGGCGGTCTGCTCAACGCGCAGTTCCTGGCCACCTGGTTGCCGCTGACGCAAACGCTGTCGGTCACCAACCAGCCGGCCCAACTGCTGCACCCGCAACACGCCACGCAAATCGGCAAGGCCACCAAGGACCACGTCGCCGCCATCAACGCCTGGTACTTCCCGACCATCGACCGAGGACTGGCGGGTGAAGTCGGCATCGCCACCGACGACGGCAGCTTCTGGTCGGTGCGCTCGCCCATCGAGAAGACGCCGCAGATCAAGGTGCCCACCTTCGTGATCGGCGCCAGCGCCGACATCTTCCAGCGCGACGAGCCGCTGATCTACGAACAGCTCAAGCGCAACGTCACCACCAAGCTGGTCATCCACCCTGGCTACCACCTGCAGTCGGTGCTGACCGCAGCCAAGGACCACAACAACGCCACCGAACAGGGCTCGCCCGGATCGGCCGCCCTGCTGCTTCAGTGGTTCGATCAGTACGTGATGGGCCTGCCCGCCGGCGCCGACAAGCTGCCCAACGTGACCCAGCATGTCGATGGCTACGGCGAGAGCGGCAAGTCGCGCTACGCCATCTCGACCGACTGGCCCCACCCGCAGATGAACCCGCAGCGCTGGTACCTGCGTGGCGACCGCGTGCTGCGCCAGGATGCCCCGGCTGCTGCAGACCAGAACCAGATCGTCATCGAGCCGCCGGCGCCCACGGTCACCAAATCCACCATCCTGGGCGGCACCGTGGCCCAGGCCAAGGTCACGCTGCGCGACAGCACCGACTGCTCCAACAGCCACGCACAGTGGACGCTGGGCATGAGCGGCCTGCTGCCCAAGGACTGCCAGAAGGACAGCCGCCAGGTCGAAGAGGCCCAGGGCTCGATCGTCTACGAGAGCGCGCCGCTGGCCAGCGACCTGTACCTCAACGGCCCCATCCAGGCCGATGTGTGGATGCGCGCCTCGAAGACGCAAGCCGCCGTGTCAGTGCGCGTGGACGTGGTCGACCCGTCGGCCGGCACGGTCAAGCC
>NZ_DCXA01000090.1:0-9706 GCF_002328915.1 Aquabacterium sp. UBA2148 | reverse complement strand
AGCCGGCACGGTCAAGCCGCTGACCAACGGCCTGCAGTCGGCCGCCTTCCGCGCGGTGGACACCAGCCGCTCGCGCCTCGTCAACGGCGTGATGATCCAGCCTTGGCACCCGTTCACCCAGGCATCGATCCAGGCTGTGGTGCCCGGCCAGCCCATGCTGGTGCCAGTGGAGGTGTTCCCGACTGCGGCGCTGATCCGCGCCGGCCAGAAGCTGCGAGTGGCCATCAGCGCCAGCAACCAGGCACAAGGCATTTGGTCAACCGATCGCCAGGCCGAAGCCGATGGCAACGTCAGCGTCATCCTGAGCAGCTCGGCCTACCCCAGCAGCATCGTGCTGCCGGTGGTGCCGCGCAGTGCGCTCAAGTGATGAGCTCGGGCAGCGGGGGGCGACGCCTCCCCTGCCCGACAGGCAAACCACAAGCGCTCAGCGCACCCGCAGCATCGCCAACACCCCGCCTTTGCGCATGACGCGCCAGCCCAGCAGGGCCGCCAGGATGGCCGCGTACACGCCCACCTCGGCCAGGTCGTTCTTGGCGGCCTTCTTCAGGTAGAAGTGCAGCAGGCCCAGCAAAGCCACGGCGTAGACCAGCTTGTGCAGCGCCTGCCAGCGACGCCCACCGATGGCCCTGATCGCTGCGTTGAACGAAGTCAGCGCCAGCGGCAACATCACCACCAAGGCCATGAAGCCCACGAGGATGAAGTTGCGCTTGAGCACATCGGCCACGATGTCGTCGATCACCCAGCCCTGATCCAGCCACGCGTAAGTCAATGCATGCACCAGCGCATAGGTGAAGGCGGTGACACCCAGCGCACGCCGGTGCTTGAGCAAGCCTGGCAACCCAGCGAGGTCTCGCAAGGGCGTGATCAACAGCGTCAGCCACAGGAAACGCAAAGACCACTCACCGGTCTCCTTGATGAAGTGATCCACCGGGTTGGCGCCCAGCCTGTCTGCTGCCGCAGCCGCCACCAACACCAGCAGCGGCACCGAGCACACCAACCAGGACAGGGGCTTGGCCCAGGGCTTCATCAGCCAGCTGTTGAGGGTGTTGGCGAGATCGGATGCGGTGCTCATGGGTGTTGTGGTTCAGAAAAACTTGCGCAGGTCCATGCCTGCATAGAGTTGCCCCACCTGGGCTTCGTAGCCGTTGAACATCAGGGTGGGCTTTTTGGGTGCGAAGAACCCGCCTTCGCCGATGCGGCGCTCGGTGGCCTGACTCCAGCGAGGGTGGTCCACCTTCGGGTTCACATTGGAAAAGTAGCCGTATTCCTGCGGCCCCGCCTTGACCCAGCTCGGGGTGTTGGGCTTTTCCAGCAGGCGAATGCGCACGATGGACTTGGCGCTCTTGAAGCCGTACTTCCAGGGCACCACCAGGCGCAGCGGCGCGCCGTTCTGGTTGGGCAACACCTCGCCGTACAGCCCGAAGGCCATCAGCGTGAGCGGGTGCATGGCCTCGTCCAGCCGCAGGCCTTCCACGTAGGGCCAGTCGAGCACCGACGAGCGCACGCCTGGCATCTGCTTGGGATCGGCCAGCGAAACGAACTCGACGTACTTGGCTTTGCCTGTGGGCTCGGCCCGCTTGATCAGGTTCGCCAGCGAGTACCCCAACCACGGGATCACCATCGACCAGCCCTCGACGCAGCGCATGCGGTAGATGCGCTCTTCCATCGGCGCCACCTTGAGCAGGTCGTCAAGGCCCAGTTTCTGGGGCTTGCCGACCTCGCCATCGATCACCAGCGTCCAGGGACGGGGTTTGAGCGTGTGGGCGTTTTCGGCCGGGTCCGACTTGTCGGTGCCGAACTCGTAGAAGTTGTTGTAGGTGGTCACGTCACCATGGGGCGTGAGCTTGTCCATCACGTAGGCGCCAGGCACCGTGCTGCGCGTGGCCGGCAGGGCGGCGAGCTTGCCTGGGCGCTGCACCAGGCCTGCCTGCTGACCGGGCTGAGCAAGGGCTGGCCCATGGCCCAGGCCTGTGGCGGCCAGACCCGCGGCACCCATTGCCAGGCCCTTGAGCAGGTTGCGGCGGTCCTCATAGACGGCCCGAGGCGTGACCTCGTGCTCGGGCAGGATCAAACCGCTGTCGGGGTGAAGCGTGTGGCGAGAAGTGCGGATGAAGGCCATGTCGGGCTCCGTGGGGCTGAGTGCCCTTGTGTCGCATCAGGCTGGTGGAACCTGACAGGTTCCGGAGCGAAGATTTTGCGGGAGCCCGCCTGCCCCGCAGGCGGAGCAGGTCATTCGGGGTGCCAGCTCAGGGCTGGCCGGCAGGAGCCGCCGGTGCACCCGAGGCCTCCGAAGCCTCGGTCACGAAAGCGATGCGCGTCAGCCCCGCCTTCTGCAGAACACCGATCAACTGCGCCACCCGCTCATAAGGCACGACCCGGTCGGCACGCAACTGCACCTCGGTGTCGGGCTTGGACTTGGCTTGCGCCTGGACCTGTGCCTCCAGCGCGGCCGCGTCGACGGCCAGGTCGTCCAGGTGCGTGCGCCCATCGGCCGTCAGCGCGATCGTGATCACCGCAGGCGGCACCGGCGGAGGGGCCTGGGCTTCGGCGCGCGGCAGGTCGAGCTTCAAGCGCGAGGTCATCATCGGCGCCGTGATCATGAAAATGATCAGCAACACCAGCATGACGTCGATCAGCGGCGTCATGTTGATGTCGCTCATGGGCTCACTGCCCTGTGGACGCTCCAGCCGACCGAACGCCATCGTGCTGCCTCAGCCTTCCTGGTGGTCGCGCTGACCACGCGGCTCAGGCGATCGCGCACCCATCAGCGCCTCACGCAGGTCGTGCGCAAAACCCTCGAGGTCGGCTTCACAGGCCGACACCAGCTTGCCGAACACGTTGTAGGCCAGCACGGCCGGGATGGCCACAGCCAGGCCAGCGGCCGTCATGATCAGCGCCTCGCCCACCGGACCGGCCACCTTGTCGATGCTGACCGAGCCTTCGTTGGCGATGCCCATCATCGCGTGGTAGATGCCCCAGACGGTACCGAACAGGCCCACGAAGGGCGAGACCGAGCCCACCGACGCCAGCAGCACCTGCCCGGCCTTGAGCCGCTGCATGACCTCGTGCAGGCTGTCGCGCAGGCGACGCGTGAGCTGGGCCTCGGGCAAGGCGCGGGCTTCCATCGTGCCGGCGGCCACGGGCTCTGCCGCGGCTTCGACCAGGGGCAACAGCACCTGCTCACGGTCCAGGTCTTTCAAAGCCAGGCGCGCCGACGGCAGGTCAGCCGCACGCCAGAAGGCCTGCGCGCCCAGCACCAGGTCACGCCTGGCTCGGGTGAGCATCCAGCCCTTCCAGAAGATGACCACCCAGGCGCCGATCGACATGATCAGCAGCATGACGGCCACCGCACGACCGATGGCGTCGCCTTGCACCCAGTACTGAATCAGGCTGTCCATGGTGCTTCAGTGGCTCACTTCAGACCCAGCACGTCGTCCATGCCGAACAGCCCGTGCGGCTGACGCGCCAGGAAACGCGCGGCACGCAGGCTGCCCTGCGCGTAGTGCACGCGGCTCGATGACTTGTGCGTGATCTCGATGCGCTCGCCGATGCCGGCGAACAGCACCGTGTGATCGCCCACCACGTCGCCGCCGCGCACGGTGGCAAAGCCGATGGTGTTGGGGTCGCGCTCGCCCGTCACGCCTTCGCGGCCGTAAACGGCGCAGGTCTTGAGGTCACGCCCCACGGCCTCGGCCACCACCTCGCCCATCTTCAGGGCGGTGCCGCTGGGGGCATCGACCTTGTGGCGGTGGTGGGCCTCGATGATCTCGATGTCGTAGCCGTCCTTGAGGGCCTTGGCGGCCTGGGCCAGCAGCTTGAAGACGACGTTCACGCCCACGGCCATGTTGGGCGACAGGACGATGGCAATGTCGCGCGCGGCATCTTCGATCTCGGCCTTCTGCTCGGGCGTGAAGCCGGTGGTGCCGATGATGACCTTGACGCCCAGCTCGCGGCAAACCTTCAGGTGCGCCAGCGTGCCCTCAGGGCGGGTGAAATCGATCAGGTACTTCGCGTCCTTCAGGCCGGCATGCAGGTCATCGGTGATGACCACGCCGCTGCGCGAACCCATGTAGGCCGTGGCGTCGATGCCCAGCGCAGGGCTGCCCGCGATGTCGAGGGCGCCCGCGAGGCGGGTATCGGGCGACTGCAGGACCGCCTCGATCAGCATGCGGCCCATGCGGCCGGATGCCCCGGCGATGGCGATGGCAAGGGGCTCGGAGGCGGAAGTCGGGGTGGCGCTCATGCAGAAATCCAGTGGCAGAAGTTCAGGTTCGGTGACAGGGCCAGCCGCTCAGGCGGGCAAGCGGGCTCAGCGGCTGCCAGCTTCCAGCGGGGGGTAGTCGCGGGCGGCGCCTTGAGGTGCTTTGCGAATCACCTCGGTCTTGGGCGGCACAGGCAGCGCAGCGACCTGCTCGGGCGTCATTTGCAGCTTGGGCTCGTTGCCACCCAGAGGGCGGTCGATGGCCGCGACGAATTCGCGCTCGGAGGGCAAGGCATCGGTTTCAAAGCGCTCGACCACGTCATTGCGGAAGAACACCGTCACGCGTCGCTGCTGATCCGGCACACCCTGGCGGCGGATGGTGAAAGCGTAGTCCCAGCGATCGGCGTGAAACGGATCGGCCAGCAATGGCGTGCCCAGGATCTCGCGCACCTGCAGTCGGCCCAGGCCAGGCTGGACCTGCGCCATCACCTCCTGGGTGACGACGTTGCCCTGGACCACGTCGATGCGGTAAGGCGTCAGCAGGCCAAAAAGCGTTTCCGGGTTGCTCAGGCTGCCGCAGCCCGACAGCAAGGTGGCGGAGGCCAGGACCAGGGCAGCACGGCGAATCGGGGTCGGCATCATGGGCAGAGGTTGAACACCACGGAGGTGTCGGGTCGTTGAACAGAGCGCGAGCTCGGGTTTGGCGTCAGTGGCGTCAGGAATGGGCCGCCAGACAGCAGGGGTGAACCCCCGGTCAGGTGCGATCAAGGCGCCAACTCATTATCATTGGGCATTCTAGCGGCGGCCGCACGGGCCTGCCCGCACTGTGGAGCCCCCATGACCAACGTCGAAGAACTCAAAAGCAGCGGGCTCAAGGCCACCCTGCCACGCATCAAGATCCTGGAGCTGTTCCAGCAGTCCACCCAGCGCCACCTGACGGCCGAAGACGTCTACAAGCTGCTGTTGACCGAGGGCTCCGACATCGGCTTGGCCACCGTCTACCGCGTCCTGATGCAGTTCGAGCAGGCCGGCATCCTGGCGCGCAACCATTTCGAGGCCGGCAAGGCCGTCTTCGAGCTCAACGAAGGCAAGCACCACGACCACCTGGTCTGCGTCAGCTGTGGCCGGGTGGAAGAGTTCTTTGACGCCGAAATCGAAAAGCGCCAGCAGCAGATCGCCTCCGAGCGCGGCTACAAGCTGCACGATCACGCGCTGTCGCTGTACGTGGTGTGCAACCGCGAGGGCTGCTCAGGCAAGACCGCAGGGCACAAGGGCTGACCGCAAGCCTGCGGGCCGTTCGGCGTTCAGCGCCCCCTTGCGACAAACAAGCCGGCTTACCACAGCCGGCTTTTGTTTTCAGTGCCCGCCGCCGCGTTCCATCGCGCGCTGGTGGCGCTCGATGAACTCGCGGTAGGTGTCGATGCCGCGCAGCTGCAACACGGTGTTGCGCACGGCGGCTTCCACCAGCACGGCCAGGTTTCGACCGGCGTCCACCGCGATCACCGCCTTGCGAATCGGCACGCCCATGACCTCTTCGAACAGGGGCTCATAGGGCAGGCGCTCGAACTCGCGCTCCATGGTTTCCTTGCGCACCAGGTGCACGATCAGCTTGAGCCGCATCTTGCGGCGCACGGCGGTCTCACCAAAGATGGCCTTGATGTCGAGCAGACCGATGCCACGCACTTCCAGCAGGTTCTGCAGCAGCTCGGGGCAGCGGCCTTCGATGGCCGTGCGCGAAACGCGGTACAGATCGACCGCGTCGTCGGCGACCAGGCCGTGGCCGCGTGAAATCAGCTCCAGGCCGAGTTCGCTCTTGCCAAGGCCGGACTCGCCGGTCAGCAGCACGCCCAGCCCCAGGATGTCCATGAACACGCCGTGGCGGGTGATGCGCTCGGCGAAGTGCTGCGTCAGGTAGCTGCGCAGCACGTCGATGACGTGGCCGGCCGATTCGGCCGTCACGAACAGCGGGATGCCGGCGCGGCCGCACATGGCCACCAGCTTGTCCGAAGGCGGCACGCCATCGGCGACCACCACCACCGGCGGCTCCAGCGTCACGATGCGCTGGATGCGGCGCTCCTGGTCCTCGGGCGTCGAGTTGGTGAAATAGGCCGACTCGCGGCGCCCCACGATCTGCACCCGGTAGGGGTGGATGTAGTTCAAGTAGCCCACCAGGTCGGCGGCCGACTGAGCCGACTTGACGGCCTCTTCGTCGAAATGGCGCTCGGGGTTGGCGTGGCCGGCGATCCATTCCCAGCGCAAAGCAGCGCGGTTGGACTCGAACAGCGCTTCGGCGCTGATGATGGCGAGGTCTTTGAGGCTCACAGACGGTGCGGCAGCAGGTGCGGTGGCAGGCGATTTCCGGACATCATGCCTGAAGGCGGAACCGCCCTGGCGCTCAAGCCACCGACTTCAGTGGCTGCCAGCGCTCGATCAACTCGTGGACCTCGGCGGCCGTGCCTTCGGTCTTGAGCCGCTCGCGCAATTCGCGGTCGGACAGCAACTCGGCGATCTCGGAGAGGATTTCGAGGTGGCGCTGGGTGGCTGCTTCGGGCACCAGCAGGAAGATGAGCAGGCCGACGGGCTCTTCGTCGGGCGCATCGAAGGGGATGGGCTGGCTCAGGCGGATGACCGCAGCCAGCGGGTTCTTCAAACCCTTGATGCGGCCATGGGGAATGGCCACGCCATGCCCCAGGCCGGTGGAGCCGAGCCGCTCACGCGCGAAGAGGTTGTCCGTCACCGTGGCGCGCGCGATGGCGTGGTGGTTCTCGAACAGCAAACCCGCGTGCTCGAAGACGCGCTTCTTGCTGCTGGCGTCCACGTCCACCAGCACCTGGCTGGCGGGAAGGATGGCTGAGAGACGGTTCATGGTGTGACGCAAAGCGACTGTCGGGACGCCACCCACCGGGCGGGCAGAGGGCGGATTATAGGGACCTTCGGAGATTCTGCACCCTCTGCTGCACCGCAGCAAGACCCTGAATGACCGATGCCTCGCTGGCGCACCACACAAAGGGGCATGGCGCCAACTTTCGCCGATCAGGCGGCATTTGTTCCCATGAAAAACGGCCCCGAAGGGCCGTCAACTCGGTTTTGCCTGCGCTGGCGACCCGCAATCAGGATCGACCGAGGGGCTTCGGTGCCGAGTGCACCGACGCGGTTTGCTGGCGAGGGACTTCAGGACGCCATGTCCCAGGCGCCCGAGGCACGCTTGAGCGAGTCATGTTGGTGGTTCTGCACGCGGTCCTTGTGGCGGCAGACTTGTCGATCGAGCTTGTCCATCAGTTGATCGATGGCGGCGTAAAGGTCTTCGTGGGAGGTTTCAACGAAGATGTCCTTGCCCTTGACGTGGAGGTTGACTTCGGCCTTCTGGCGACGGTCCTTTTCCTTTTGCTTTTCAACGCTGAGCAAGACCGTGATGTCCACGACCTGATCAAAATGGCGGGTGATTCGCTCCAGCTTTGTGAGCACATACTCACGCAGCGAGGGGGTCACTTCCAGGTGATGGCCACTGATCGTCACATTCATACTGCCTCCTTTCGAGAGCAGAAACGTTGCACACACTTCAAGCACATCCGGTGGGCGCAAGGGACACTCGCTGCTGGCTGTCTGAGACGGGGCACCGAGGCCTCCAAAATCGTCAACCGGAAGACCAGTGTGCGCCCATCCGGCCGATGTGACAAGGGCGTGACACCAGCTTTTACATCGGGCTTCCACGGGGTGTGAACAAAGCTTTGAAACAGGTCAGAATTTCGCCGATCAGCCTGTTGTCAAACGCCGTTGTTGCACCCTGAGCCACCTCTGGGCGCCCGGCCGAATGCGCGCCCTTGATGGCACGACAATACGAGCCATGACAACGATTTCCCCTGCCCGCAACGTGGGCACCTGGCCGGTGGGTGGTTGGGCCCTGGCCCTGCTGGCCCTGGCGGCCCCGACACTCGTCGCACCGCACGACCCGCCCTCCGTGACCTTCTACAACCAGGCGCTGGCCGTGCTCGGCTGGGGCCTGTGGCTGAGCTGGCTGGGCGGACGCCCGAATGCCCCGCTGCAGGGGCCAGGTCGCACCGCTTTACAAGCACTCTGTGCGGTGCTGCTCACCCAGGCAGGCATGGCGTTGTGGGCGGGCGTGTTCAGCCCCTTGCCCTTGGGACTGGGTCTGATGGGCGGCGGCATGGCCTTGGCCGCGGCCTTGGCGGCCTGGTCAGGCTGGCGGGCCGGCGGCAGCCCCGAGCGCGACACGCTGTCGGCCTTCTTCTTTGGCGGCTTGGCCGTGGCCGGCGTCGCTGGCACCTTGCTGGCGCTGGTGCAGGTCTTTCACCCGGGTTGGGCAGACGGCCGCTGGGTCGCCATCCCGACCATGGCCGGCCGCGCGGTGGGCAACCTGAGGCAACCCAACCACTTCAGCACCCTGATGGTTTTCGCCTGTGTCGGCGTGGCCTGGCTGGGTGCACGGGGGCGCTTGTCAGTGGGCCTGGCCAGCGCCGGGCTGGCGGCCTTCATCGGCGTGATCGTGCTCACGGCGTCGCGCACCGGCATGCTGGCCATGCTGCTGCTGAGCGCCTGGGGCGTGTTCGATCGGCGGCTGCCCACGCGCTTGCGCCTGACCCTGGTGGGCGCTCCCGTGTTGTACGGCCTGGCTTGGGGCGGCATGTGGCTGTGGTCGCACGCCGATCAGTCGGTGGCGTTCGCGGCCGAGGCCCGCCTGCATGACGGCAGCGACATCTCCAGCTCGCGCTTCGGGATCTGGTCGAACGTGCTGAACCTGATCGCGCAGCAACCGTGGAGCGGCGTGGGCTACGGGCGCTTCAACTTCGCCTGGACGATGACGCCCTTCCCTGGCCGACCGGTGGCCTTCTTCGATCACACCCACAACATCCTGCTGCAGTGGGCAGTGGAGTTCGGTCTGCCGCTGGCCGTTTTGCTGTTGCTGCTGAGCCTGGCGGCCTTCGTGACGCTGGTGCGCCCAAACCGAGCTGTGGCTGACGACCAGGTGGGGCTGGCTGGGGCCGCGGCGGTGATGGTGGCAGCGGCCGGCCTGCACAGCCTGCTGGAGTACCCGCTTTGGTACGCCTATTTTCTGCTGCCGACGGCCTTTGCTTTCGGGCTGGGGCTGTCGACTCGGGCCGAGCCTGCGAGCTCGGGGGCCTCCGCGTCGATCGAATCCAGCTCGGGCACAAACCAACCCTCGTCCGTTGGCGCACTGGCTGGCCTGCTCATGGCCGCGCTGGGCATCTGGTGTGCGCTGGACTACCAGTCGGCGGCCAACATCTACGCGCCCAGGCCGTGCGCCCAGGCCTCGGCGACTCAACCCCAATGGTTGAGCCGCATCTGCCCGGCAGGCCTGCGCGAGCGCATCGACTTCGGTCGGCAAATGCCATGGTGGGGCCACCAGGCCGACTACGCCTGGGTGAACTTGCCCGACGACGACGAACCCAGCCTGCCGCCCGAAGCCTTCCGCCGAACCACGCACGTCCTGCTCGACGCTCGGCTGATGATGGCGTACGCGCGCTC
>NZ_DCXA01000089.1:8121-10216 GCF_002328915.1 Aquabacterium sp. UBA2148 | reverse complement strand
GCTGTGGAAGGCGCGCGAGCACCTGAGCAAGCACCACATCGTCTTTCAGCCCGGCGTCAACGAAGAGTTGGGCGCCACGGCCGTGTGGGGCACGCAGCAGCTCGCGCTCACGCCGGGTCCGCAGCGCTTCGACGGCGTCTTCGGCATCTGGTACGGCAAAGGCCCGGGCGTGGACCGCTGCGGCGATGTCTTCAAGCACGCCAACATGGCGGGCACCTCGAAGCACGGTGGCGTGGTGGCCGTGGCAGGTGACGACCACGTGGCCAAGAGCTCTTCGCTGGCGCACCAGAGCGACCACATCTTCAAGGCCTGTGGCCTGCCGGTGTTCTTCCCGAGCAACGTGCAGGAGATCCTGGACCTGGGCCTGCACGCCTTCGCGATGAGCCGCTTCTCGGGCCTGTGGACCTCGCTGAAAACCATCCAGGAGGTGGTGGAGTCGTCGACCACGGTGTCGGTGGACCCGGATCGCGTCAACATCGTGCTGCCGGGCGATTTCGACATGCCCGAAGGCGGCCTGCACATCCGCTGGCCCGACGCGCCGCTGGCGCAAGAAGCCCGGCTGATGGACCACAAGTGGTACGCAGCGCTGGCTTATGTTCGGGCCAACCGCCTTAACCACACGGTGCTCGACAGCGAAGGCGCACGGCTGGGCATCATGGCCAGTGGCAAGGCCTGGAACGACCTGCGCCAGGCCCTGCACGACCTGGGGCTGGACGACGAGGCCTGCCGTGCCTTGAAGCTGCGCCTGCACAAGGTGGCCGTGGTCTGGCCCCTGGACGCGATGATCACGCGCGAGTTCGCGCAGGGGCTGCAGGAGATCCTGGTCGTCGAAGAAAAGCGCCAGATGATCGAATACCAGCTCAAGGAAGAGCTCTACAACTGGCGCGAAGACGTGCGCCCCAACGTGCTGGGCAAGTTCACCGAAACCGATGGCGACCAGACGGGTGGCGAGTGGTCGCACCCGCACCCGGCCAGCCGCTGGTTGCTGCGCGCCCAGGCCGACCTGAACCCTGCGCTGATCGCCAAGGCCGTGGCGCAGCGCCTTGAAAAACTCGGCCTGCTGGCCGATGCCCCATCGCACCTGCGCGAGCGCATCGCCGAGCGCCTGCGCGTGATCGAAGACAAGGAGCGCTCGCTGGCGCACACCACGGCCGGTCCCGAGCGCGCGCCCTGGTTCTGCAGCGGCTGCCCGCACAACACCTCCACCCGCGTGCCGGAGGGCTCGCGCGCCATGGCAGGCATCGGTTGCCACTACATGGCGCAGTGGATGGACCGCAACACGGGGCTGGTCTCGCAGATGGGCGGCGAGGGCGTGGCCTGGGTGGGCCAAGCCCCGTTCACCGACGAGAAGCACGTCTTCGTCAACCTGGGCGACGGCACCTACTTCCACTCGGGCGTGCTGGCCATTCGCCAGTCGGTGGCCGCGAAGGTCAACATCACCTACAAGATCTTGTACAACGACGCGGTGGCGATGACCGGTGGGCAGCCGCTGGACGGCAACCTGTCGGTGCCCGCCATGACCCGCGAGCTGCACGCCGAAGGCGTGCGCCGCATCGTGGTGGTGACCGACGCCCGCAGCCGCTACGCCGATGTGCACGACCTGGCGCCAGGGGTGGACCTGTTCCACCGCGACGACCTGGACCGTGTGCAAAAGGAGTTGCGAGAAACCGAGGGCTGCACGGCCCTGATCTACGACCAGACCTGTGCCACCGAGAAACGCCGCCGCCGCAAGCGCGGCAGCCTGCCTGCCGTCACCACCCGCGTCGTGATCAACGAAGAGGTGTGCGAAGGCTGTGGCGATTGCACCGTGCAGTCCAACTGCCTGAGCGTGGAGCCGGTGGACACGCCGCTGGGCCGCAAGCGGCGCATCAACCAGAGCAGCTGCAACCAGGACCTGTCGTGCCTGAAGGGCTTTTGCCCCAGCCTGGTCACCATCGAGGGCGGACAGCTCAAGGGCGCCAAGCCGCAGCCCGGCACGCCCGACGTGCGCAAGCTGCCACCCGTGCCGGATCCACAGCTGCCTGACGCCACACGGGCCTGGGGCATCGTCGTGGCGGGCATCGGTGGCACGGGCGTGATCACCATCGGGCAGCTG
>NZ_DCXA01000089.1:7464-8038 GCF_002328915.1 Aquabacterium sp. UBA2148 | reverse complement strand
CGATCACCATCGGGCAGCTGCTCGGCATGGCCGCCCACGTCGAAGGGCGTGGCGTGGTCACCCAGGAGGCAGCCGGGCTGGCCCAAAAGGGCGGCGCCACCTGGAGCCATGTGCAGATCGCCAACCGGCCAGAGGCCATCCACACCACCAAAGTCGGCACGGCAGAGGCCGACCTGGTCATGGCGTGTGACCCGATCGTCGCGTCCTTGCCCACGACGCTGAGCGTCATGCGCAAGGGGCGCACCCGCATCGCCCTGAACACCCACCACACGCCCACCGCGTCGGTGGTCTCGTCGCCAGACTGGCATTACCCGTCTGGCCAGTGCGACCACGTGCTCGCCGATGCGGTGGGCGCCGAGTCCATCAAGCGTTTCGACAGCGTGGCCCTGGCTGAAAAGCTGCTAGGCGACGCCATTTACGCCAACCCGATGATGCTGGGCTTTGCCTGGCAGATGGGCTGGGTGCCGCTGAGCGGGCAGGCGCTGCGCCGGGCCATCGAGCTCAACGGTGTCCAGGTCGAGCGCAACCTGACGGCCTTCGAGTGGGGACGGCAGGTGGCGCACGACCCGGTGCG
>NZ_DCXA01000089.1:956-7414 GCF_002328915.1 Aquabacterium sp. UBA2148 | reverse complement strand
CGACCCGGTGCGCGTGGCGCGGCTGACGATGCCGGCGCAACCGGTGCAGTGGCTGGGCTCCAAGGCCGGTGCCGGTCAGGGTGGCACGGCAGCGGAGCTCGACGCGCTGGTGGCCCACCGCATGGCCTGGTTGACCGACTACCAGGACGAGGCCTTGGCCCTGCGCTACAAGGGCTGGGTCGATCGTTTTCGTTTGGCCGAGGAGATGCTGGATGCGCGAGTCGGCCAGACCAAGCTGCGCCTGAGCATGGCCGTTGCCCGCCAGCTGTTTCGGATGATGGCCATCAAGGACGAATACGAGGTGGCCCGCCTGTTGACCTCAGAGCGCTTCAGGCAACAGCTGGGGGCGCAGTTCGAGGGTGATTGGCGTTTGGTGTTTCACCTGGCACCTCCTGCGCTGGGTGAGGGCGGTGGTGCGGTGCCGCGCGTCGCCAAGCGGGCGTTCGGTCAGGCGTGGTTGCCTTGGCTGAGCGGCTTGGCCAAGGCACGCCGTTGGCGCAACACCTGGCTGGACCCATTGCGCTGGAGCGCCACCCGCCGTGACGAGCTGGCAACCTTGCGCGAGTACGAGGCGCTGCTGGGGCAGCTGCTGGAAGGCCTGAGTGCCAGCCAGCATGCGCTTGCCTGCGAGCTGGCCGAGTCGGCCGAGGCCATTCGCGGTTTCGGGCCCGTGCGGGCGGCGAACGCGGCCCCCGTGAGGGCCCGCTGGGCTCAGAGGTTCTTGCTGCAGTCCAGGCCGTAGGACTTCTTGAGCGCCTCGACCTCGGCCGCTGGTGCCTTGGCCAGTTGCACGCAGGTGGTGAAGTTGCCGTGCATGCGGCGGGCCTTGATCTCGAAGTAGGTCCAGTCGACGATGTCTTCGCGCTTGAAGCTCACCTGGCCACCCACGACCAGCTTCTTGAGCCGGCTGGGCACGCTGTTGGCCTTGCCCTTGTAGCCGTTGCCGTCCTTCTCGAAGGGGTGGATCCAGACGTACTCGGTCACCTTGCCCTCGCTCAGGCGCACCCGCACGGACTCGACATCGACGTTGGGGTCGTTGGCTGCGTGGATTTTGAGGAACTCATCGAGGGAGCCCTGCGCCTTCTTGAAGGCTGCTTTCATGGCGGGGTCCTGGTCGTTGAGTTCGACCACTTCCTGCTTCTCCTCGGCTTTTTTGTCGGCCTTCTTCTGGCTGGCAGCGGGCTTGGTGGCCACAGCAGGTTCGGCCCGAGCCGTTCCCATCGACAGGCACAGCAAGCCGGAGATCAGGGCAATCGACGTGGTGTGAACAAGTTTTGGCATGCGTGCAAGAGGCATCTTCGTGACGGCAGAGTCAGACATGTGCGCGCCCGAGCGACCAAGCGCCTGGGCACCGTCCAAGTGTGCGCGAATTTCACGCGGCGGCGATGCGCACTTTGTCCCGAAAACCCAGCAGGGCCCCTGCATGCGCGGCAGGGGAGACCCTGTCATCCGGCCAACCAAGGGTTTTCAGGTAAGGTGACGCGATGTCGCTTGCTGGCCTGACCTCCCCCATGTCCGCGCTGACCCGAGACCGCCGAACGCAGGGCCTGCTCTGCGCCTTGGCGGGTGCGGTGGCGTTTTCCGGCAAGGCCATCGTGGCCAAGCTGATGTACCGCCATGGCGCCGACGCGATCTCCGTGGTGGGCTTGCGCATGGCCATGGCCTTGCCGATGTTCCTGTTGATGGCCTGGTGGGCGGGGCGCAGCTCGGGCCCGGGTGGGCGCCTGCCACTCAGCCGCCGCCAGGTCTGGCAGGTGATCGGCCTGGGGTTCACGGGCTACTACCTTGCCAGCACGCTCGACTTCCTGGGCTTGCAGTACATCAGCGCCAGCCTGGAGCGCGCGATCCTCTACCTCAACCCGAGCCTGGTGCTGTTGTTGTCGGTGTGCTTCCTGGGCGCGCGCTTGCGAGGGGTGCAGGTGCTGGCGCTGATGATCAGCTATGCGGGCGTGCTGATGGTGTTCCTCCACGACTGGGACGTGGCCCACATGGTGTCCGACACGACGCAGGGGCTGGATGCCCGCTCTGCCGTGGCCATTGGCAGCGTGCTGGTGTTCTTCAGTGCCTTGTCCTATGCCATTTACCTGATGGGCAGTGGACAGCTGGTTCAGCAACTGGGCTCCATGCGCCTGGTGGGGTTGGCGTCTTGCGCGGCTTGCGTGATGTGCTTGGCGCAGTGGTGGTCGGTGCACGCATTCAGCGACGGCAGCCTGGGGCGGGTGACGCACTTGCCCTGGCAGGTCTGGGCGCTGTCGGCGCTCAACGCGACGGCCTGCACGGTGCTGCCGGTGTGGCTGGTGATGCGCGGTGTGCAGATGCTTGGGGCCTCGGTGGCGGCTCAGGTCGGCATGGTCGGACCGCTGTCGACCATCTGGCTGGCCTCGTGGTTCCTCGATGAGCCCGTGACCGCCCGCTTGATGCTGGGCACCGGCACCGTGCTGCTGGGCATCCTGGTGCTCACGCGCATGAACCAGCCGCCTGCGACGCAGGTCAAAACGGTGATCGAGCCTGACGGCGTGAGGGACTGAGCCGAGTCAACGCTGGGAGCTGGCTGCAGCGACCCCGCAGCGACGCTCCGCCGCCAAACGTGGGCTCAGGCCGCTTGAGCCCGCGACAGCGCTTGCACCAGGCAATCGGCCTGGGCATCGATGGATGCTGGCAGGCGCTGAGGGTCGTGCCGCACCGCCTCGATCCAGCTGGCGGTGACGTCGGCCTCCCGGCCTTCGGGCAGCTCAGGCAGCGACACCAGCACGCCCTCGACGGGCGCTCGGCTGAGCGCGTCTTGCCGCTGCCCGCGCAGGAAGACGTCGAAGCGAGGTTGGCGTCGCGCGTCGGCCACCGGTTCGCCTTCGGTGCCACGCATCAGCAGCGCATCGGCGCCGCTCAAGGCGATGAAGCCTGCGAGCGATTCACCGTATTCGGGGTGGGTGTGGTTGATGACGCGCAGGCGTGGCGGCGTGGGCGAGACGTCATGGTCCGCGTCAGCGGGCGTGCCCAGTGCGAACGGGTCCAGCAGCTTGACGATGGTGTGCGCGGGGTTGCGCAGGCCCACCGTCCAGCGCACGTCCAGCAGGCGCGCCACGCTGGGGCAAAGGTCTGCCACGTCGATGAAGGCGGGTTGTCCCGCCTGCCAGCACGTGGTCAGTTGTGCGGCGTCCTTGATTTGCGGCCAGCCGCCAGCGGCGATGACTTGCGCCGATGTGACGCGGGTGGGATCCGTGGCCGGGCCGTGCACCAGCACACCCACACCGCGCCTGGCCAGGGCCCAGGCCAGCAGCGGTGTGAGGTTGGGCAGCTTGCGCGAACCGTTGTAAGACGGCAGCAGCACGACCCCGCGAGGCGCAGCCGCCAGGGCAGGGCGCAGGTCGATGCAGCGCTCGGTGGTGGCCTGCAGGAAACCGATGAGCTCGTCGGGCGTTTCGCCCTTGATGCGCATGGCCAGGCAGAAGGCGCCGATTTCCAGGTCGGTCACCTGGCCATCCAGCACTTGCGACATCAGGTCGTGCGCCTGCTCGCGAGAGAGCGGTCGGGCGCCTTCCTTGCCCCGGCCGATGACCTTGATGTGTGCGGCGATGCCCATGTTGCCTCGGCGTGGTGTCTGGTGGTGGTCCTGCTTCAGGGCAGGATTATCCCGTCAGGCGGTGGCCGAGGCGTTCGTCGGGTTGCTCTGCGAGGTGCTGTCTGCGGTGTCGAACGGGGTTTGCTGCACCAGCTTGCGCAGCGCCGGCAGGCAGGAGCCGCAGTTGGTGCCACAGCGGAGCTCACCTTGCAGGCTGGCCAGGCGCTGCTCGGCGCTGCCGCTGCAACGCCCCAGCACCTGGGTGATGGCGATGTCGCTGACGTTGAAGCACGTGCACACCTGCTTGCCCCGGCTGGCAGTGGCCACCGGCGGTGTGTCGCCTGGTGCGAGCAGGGCCGTGCCGAGTTCGTCGATGGCCAGGTCGTCCTGGAGCAGGGGGCGCACCCACTTTTCCGATGCGAGCTCGCCCACCATCAGGAAGGCGTGCAGGCGGCGGCCTTGCTCGGTTTGCGCCACCTGCATGCGGCGCTGCTGGCCTTGTTTGGGGTCGTCATAGCGCATGACGCCGGGCCCGACCATGCCGAACAACGCGGCCAGTTCGTCGAGCGTGGTGGCGTCGATGGGCGAGGGCGATGCTGCGCGGAACAGCAGCCCCACACGCCCCTGTTCATCGGGTTCTCGGCCGAAAGGCACGCAGGCCGTGAACGGAAAACGCCGCATCCAAGCCTTGAGCTGCTCGCGCAGGTCCAAGGCGTGGTCGGCGGGCAACCAGGCCACGGCCAGCAGTTTCCAGGGCAAGTCGACCGGGGTCAGGCGCACGGCCGCGTGCTTGAGTTCGGGCTGCTTGGATGTCGGGCAGAAGGCCGGCTGGGTGAGGGCGTTCACGCCGGTCACGCGGCGGCCGTGTGCATCGACGCCGCCCAAGGCTTCTTCACCCCAGTGCATGGCGATGTAGCCCTGCTGGCGCCCCATGCCTTCGTGCGCCATGGCCGGGATCAGCAGCTGGCCACGCCGTGACGTGACTTGCACGAGCTGGCCATCGCTCAGGCCCAGCTCGGCCATGTCGGCCGGGTGCAACTCGATGCTGGGCTCGGCCACGTGTCCGAACAGGCGTCCGAGCGTGCCGGTGCGGCTCATGCCGTGCCACTGGTCGCGCAGGCGGCCGGTGTTGAGCGCGAAGGGGAAGCGTTCGTCGGGCACCTCGCGCACGGGCAGGGGGCGCACGGCGGCGAAGCGGGCGCGGCCATCCGGTGTGGCGAAGCGACCGTCGGTGTAGAGGCGTTTGCGCCCTTCGGTGGCGCCTTCGGGCATGGGCCACTGCTGGGGGCCCTTGGCGTCAAGGAGGGCGTAGCTCAAGCCGGTGATGTCGAGGTCGCGTCCACGGGTGCTTTCGCGGTGCTCGTTCCAGACGGATTCGGGCGTGGTGTAGGGAAAAAGGGTATCGGTGCCCGGCAGGTAGCGCGAGGTGCGCTCGGGCAGGCGGGCCTCCAGGCGGCGGCCGATGTCGGTGAAGATGGCCCAGTCGTGGCGGGCTTGGCCTGCTGCGGGCACGGCCGAGCGCACGCGGCTGATGCGGCGCTCGCTGTTGGTGACGGTGCCGTCCTTTTCGCCCCAGGTGCTGGCGGGCAGCAGGATGTCGGCGTAGGCGCAGGTGGCGGTGGTGGCAAACGCTTCCTGCACCACGACCAGTTCGGCGCGCTCCAGCGCCTTGCGCACGGTGTGCTGGTCGGGCAGCGACTGGGCGGGGTTCGTGCACGCAATCCACAGCGCTTTGATCTCACCTCGCGCGGCCGCTTCGAACATCTCGACCGCCGTCTTGCCAGGCTGCGAAGGCACGTCACGCAGCCCCCACAACGCGGCCACTTCGGCGCGATCGATCTCGCTGCCCAGGTTGCGGTGGGCGCTCAGCAGGTTGGCCATGCCGCCCACCTCGCGGCCACCCATGGCATTGGGCTGCCCGGTCAACGAGAAGGGGCCGGCGCCCGGCTTGCCGATCTGGCCCGTGGCCAGGTGCAGGTTGATCAGCGCGGCGTTCTTGTCCGTGCCCTGGCTGCTCTGGTTCAGGCCCTGGCAGTAGAGAGAAAGCGTGGGCGTTTGCTTGCCGAACCAGCGCGCGGCCTGCTCCAGGTCTTCGCGGCGGATGCCGCAGACCTCGCTGACGCGCTCGGGCGTGTGCGACTGGACGATCTCCAGCAGCTCGCTGAAGCCGCTGGTGTGGTCGCGGATGTAGGCCTGGTCGAGCAGGCCGTCGCGCGCCAGGATGTGCAGCATGCCGTGGTACAGCGCGACGTCGGTACCGGGCTGGATGGCCAGGTGCAGGTCGGCCATGTCGGCGGTTTCGGTGCGGCGCGGATCGACCACGATCATCTTCATGCCGGGATTGGCCTGGCGCGCGGCCTCGATGCGGCGGAACAGGATGGGGTGGGCCCAGGCCGTGTTCGAGCCCGTGATGAAGAGCGTGCCGGCGTGGTCGAAGTCTTCGTAGCAGGCGGGTGGGGCGTCGCTGCCCAGCGTGACCTTGTAGCCGGCCACCGCGCTGCTCATGCACAGGCGCGAGTTGGTGTCTAGGTTGTTGGTGCCCAGCAGGCCTTTGACCAGCTTGTTGACGACGTAGTAGTCCTCCGTCAGCAACTGGCCCGAGCCGTAGAAGCCCACTGCCTGGGGGCCGTGCTGGCGCACGATGGCAGCCAGGCGATCGGCGGCCTCGTCCATGGCGGCGTCCCAACCGATGCGTTCGGGCTCCGCATGGCGACTGGCGCGGCGCATGGGGTGCAGCAGGCGAGTCTGCTTCGTCACCGCTTCGGCGGCGGTCAGGTGAAGCGTGCTGCCCTTGGTGCACAGGCGGCCAAAGTTGGCGGGGTGATCCGGGTCGCCCTGAACCTGCACGATCTGGTCTTCGCGCGACTCGATCAGCACGCCACAGCCGGTGCCGCAGTAC
>NZ_DCXA01000089.1:0-848 GCF_002328915.1 Aquabacterium sp. UBA2148 | reverse complement strand
CAGCCGGTGCCGCAGTACGGGCAGGTGGCGCGGGTGACCTGGGTGGCAGCGGCGATGGGGATGGTCTTCATGGTGGGGCTGTGGTTCAGGTCAGTCGCGCGCACAGGCCGGTCACCCGGTCCATGATCTGCAGGATGTTTTCGCTGCTGCGCAGGACTTCGGCGCTGTGGCGCGGGGTGCGTGCCTGGCGGTCGAGGCGGCTGAGCGCATTGTCGAAGAAGACCCACTGCTGGCGGGCCAGAGACAACTCTTCGCGGATGGTGGTGGTGACCTCCGGTGCCGATTCGAGCAGGCTCAGCGCGCTGACGAACTCGCGTTTGGCGGTTTCAAGCTCGCGCTGCTGAACGGGGTCGGCGTCGCTCCAGGTGAGGCTGAGGTAGCACTTGGCCGAGCGCTGCGAGAGCATGCGCTGGCGCCCTGCCACATTGACCAGCTTCCCCACGGGCTTGCCCGAGAGTTTCTCGAGTTGCATGGTGCCCTGGTGAGCCAGAGCCAGCACCTGGGCGTCCAGGCTCAGCAGCTTGGCAGCTTGTTCGCGCTTGGGGGCGGTGCCAACGAGGGCCAGCTTGTAGTCGGCCCAGACACCCTCGAGTTGCTGGTAAGTGCTGCGGATGGCCGGCTGTGGGGCGTATGCCTTGAGTTCAACCAGTTGCCGGTCGAAGAGCGCCATCGATTCGGCCAGGATGCGCTCTGCTTTGGCGGGCTCGACGCCTTGCCCGATGGCCAGCCAGGCCTTGGCCATGCGCTGCGACAGCATGCGCTGGCGGCCTGCCTTGTTGATGGCATCGTTGAGGTCGATCACCTGTGCGCGTGCCGTGGCGGGCGCCATGGACATGGGCACGATGAAG
>NZ_DCXA01000219.1:13247-16104 GCF_002328915.1 Aquabacterium sp. UBA2148 | reverse complement strand
CCAGCCAGGCGCCGCTCAGCCCGCCCACCGCAGCGCCCAGCCCCGCCGCCAGCAGGGGCCACCACAGCGCGTCCTTGCGCAGCTGTGCACCCATCTTGGCCCGCGCCCGGGGCCACAGTCGCTGCATGCGCGCCTTCGTCGCCTCGCGGTCGGTGCGCAGGCGCTCGAACTCCAGGTTGTGGATGGCGATCGCCCACTCGAACAGCAGCGCCACGACCACGGCGTAGGGCGCCTGCATCAGGTGGCGAGGCTCCCACTTCATCTCGGCCGACAGCCGCAACATGCCGTAGCCGAAGTCCCGATCGATGCCATCCACGTTCGTGTAGTGGTGGTGCATGTGGTTGTGAAAGTCCCGCCAGTCTTCCTTGCTGCAGGCGCTGTCCCACTCATGGGCCTTGCCCTCGAAGCGCGGGTCGTTCATCCACTCGTATTGCCCGTGCATCACGTTGTGGCCGAACTCCATGTTCTGCAGGCACTTGGACAGCCCCAGGCTGACCAGCGAGGCCAGCGCGACCCAGCCCCAGGGCGCCATGGCAATGGCGCCAGCCAGGGCGATGCCCATGCCAGCCACGAGCAGCCCGATGCGACCTGCTGCCTCCATGCCGCGGATGGCCCACAGCAAGCGCACGATGTAGCGCGCATCCACCTCGCCCACCTGGGCGCGGGTGCGGTCGCGGATGGCGTCGAGTTCGGATGCGAAAGCCGCCAGGCCCTCGGGCGTTGCGGGACCGGGCGCCCGCGAGACGGGGCCCGTCGATGAGGCAGCGGACATCAAAGCGCTTTCTGCGAGACGACTTGCCTCAGACCTGGCGCTGCATCACTGGCGCGACTTCCAGGTGCACGGCTTTTTGCGTGCCGCCCGGCAGGCTGTAGCGTGCGATGCGCTTGAACACCGTCCACAGCTGCGGGATGAAAGCGCCGGTGTTGTAAGGCACCTCGTACTTGCTGCAGACGGCCCGAACCTTGGGCGCCATCTCGATGTAGCGGTTGGCCGGGATGTCCGGGAAGAGGTGGTGCTCGACCTGGTGCGACAGGTTGCCGCTCATCAGGTGCAGCAGCTTGCTGCCGCTGATGTTGCTCGAGCCCAGGATCTGGCGCAGGTACCACTGACCCTTGGTCTCGCCTTCGATCGACTCGCGGCTGAAGGTGTAGATCTCTTCGGTGAAGTGACCACAGAAGATGATGGCCCACGCCCAGATGTTGCGGATCAGGTTGCCCACGGCGTTGCCGGCCAGCACGGCCAGCGCCATGTCCACGGAGGCGCCAAAGGGCAGGCCCACCAGCGCGGCCACCAACGGCCAGACCACGTAGTCGCGCTTGACGATCTTCCACATCTTGGCGCGCACCAGCAGCCACTGCGGGCGCACGTCAGACCACTTGCGGCGGCCGATCACCACCTTGTCCATCTGCATGTCGTGGATGGCCACGAACCACTGGAAGTAGGCCGCCAGCAGCATCGTCAGCAGCAGCTGGAAGGGGTGCAGCCAGCTCCAGCGCAGGTCGTTGGACAGGCGCAGCATGCCGTAGCCAAAGTCGCGGTCCTTGCCGATGACGTTGGTGAAGGTGTGGTGCACGTAGTTGTGCGAGTGACGCCACTCTTCCTTCGGGCAGGTGTTGTCCCAGTCGAAGGTGTCGCCGTGGAACTGCGGGTCGTTCATGAAGTTGAACTGCCCGTGCATCACGTTGTGGCCCAGCTCCATGTTGTCGATGATCTTGCTGACGCCCAGCAGGCCGGCGCCCAGGATCCACGTTGGCGGGAACCAGCCGAACATCAGCAGCGCACGGCCCAGCACCTCGGTCACGCGCACGATGCGCTGGATGCGACGGATGTAGCGGGCGTCTTTTTCGCCCAGGGTGCGACGGGTCTCTTCGCCGATGGCTTCGAGTTCGCGCTCGAAGGCTTTGAGTTCTTCGGCGGTGCGCGGGCCGATGTGGATGCGGGTGGACATGGTCGGGCTCACTTCAAACTTCAATTCAGGGATTCGAGGTCGACGTCGCTCAGGGCGGCGCTCACGCACAGGCGGATCGGCTGGCCTTCACCGTCGATGCGCTGGCCGGTGCTCAGGTCCTGCACCGAGCCCCGGTGCAGTCGGCAGGTGCATTCGTGGCAGATGCCCTGGCGGCAGCCGTGCTTGATCTGCAGGCCCGCCTGCTCGCCAGCGGCCAGCAGCGTCAGGTTGCCGGCGGCTTCGAAGTTGGCGGTTTGGCGGTCGCGGCGCAGCGCGACGGCGTGACGCGCGTTGGGGTCGCCGCTGGCTTGCGGGGGGGCGAAGGCCTCCAGGCGCAGGCGATCTGCGGCACCGGCCTCCTGCCAGAGCTGGCGCGCGGCGTCCATCAGTGGGGCGGGGCCACAGCACCAGGTGGGCAGTTGCGACCAGCCTGGGGCGACCTCGTCGAGCAGGGCGGTGTCCAGCACGCGGGCGCTGGCCTGGGCGGCGTCACGGCCGGGCTCATGGCCGGTGGGCGTGTGGGCGCTGCTGTCCAGCGGCACGTAGCGAAGCAGGTTCCAGCGCTTGGCCAGGTCGTTGAGCTTGTCCGCGAAGATCCGATCTCGCTCGCTGCGAGCGAAGTAGATCAGCGTCACGCGCGTTTGCGGCGCGGTTTCGTGCAGGTGGCGCAGCATGGCCATGCCCGGTGTGATGCCCGATCCGCCCGCGATCAGCAGCAGCTCTGCCGGCGGGGGCGAGGGCAGCACGAAATCACCGGCTGGCGTCTCGATGTCGAAGACATCACCCACCTGGGCATGTTCGTTGAGGTGCTGGGACACCAGCCCGCCCGGCTGGCGCTGGACCGTGATGGCGATGTGGCCCGGTTGACCCGGCACCGCGCGCGGCGAGTAGGCGCGGCGGTGGCGCAC
>NZ_DCXA01000219.1:11742-13183 GCF_002328915.1 Aquabacterium sp. UBA2148 | reverse complement strand
GAGGCGCGGCGGTGGCGCACGCCCCGGATCGTCACGCCGATGATGACGTACTGCCCTGGGCGCAGCGCCGGGAAGGCCGCTCCGGTCTGCAGGTACAGCGACGTGGCGCTGGGTGTTTCTGCGCGGCGTTCAATCAGGCGCGCTTGCAGGCTGTGCACGCGCAGCAGTGGGCTGAGCAGGCCCACGGTGTCGTCAAAGGCATCCCGGCTGACGCCCAGGTGGGTCAGCCAGCCAGACAGGCGCCGGGCGGCGACAGCAGGCAAGGGCAGGTTGGGGGATGCGGACATGAGGAGACTCCAGGAACTCGGGTGCACAGCAGATGCGCCGGAGGGTACGGACCGGACCGTTGGCCTCACAACGGGGGAACTCCCCGCCAGACCGTGCATTCCCCTCAAACGGGGGGCGTTAAAGCCTGTTCGAAATCAAACGGGCGTCTGAATGGGGCAACGCTGGTGCCCGGATCGGCCGCTGGAGCGAGGGCAGGCGCGCGAGGTGATAATGGGGACAGATCACCCGACCCAGCCTTCAGGCTCCGATCCATGGCCCGACTCCCTCGACTTGGCGTGGCAGGTTGGCCTCACTTGCTCATTCAGCAGGTGCACGACGGCCAATTGCTCGCCCGCGACGACACCGACCGACAGGACCTGCTCGATGCCCTGCGGGAGGCCGCGCGCCAGCATGGGGTGGCTGTGCACGCCTATCAGATCGGGACTTCGGCCCTGGTCTTGCTCGTGACCCCCGAGCGCGCCGACTCGACCAGCCTGTTCATGCAGGCAGTTGGCCGCCGCTACGTGGCCAATCACAACCGCCGACATGGCCGCCAGGGTGGGTTGTGGTCGGGGCGCTTCCGGGGCACCGTGCTCGAGCCGGCACGTTACCTGCTTGATGCCATGGCGTTCACCGAAACGCGCGATGCGGGGCCTGATGCGCTGCCTGGCGGCACGGTCTGGTCCGACTGGTCCAGTGCGCCCCACCACCTGGGCCTGCGAACCGACCCGCTGGTGACCGACGCACCAGGCTTCTGGGCCCTGGGCAACACCCCTTTCGAGCGCCAGGCGGCCTGGCGGCAGCGCTTGCAAGAAGGGCTGGGTGCGTCCCAACGCCGTGAACTGGCCGAGGCCATGCACAAAGGTTGGGCGCTGATGCCTCCCGAGCAGCAGCGGGCGATGGAGGCATCCATCGGTCGGCCCTTGTCGCCCCGACCCCGCGGGCGCCCTCGCAAATCGATCTGACCCCATTTCTAATGTGGTGCACAGCGTGGTGCCTTGGTAAATCGATCTGACCCCATTTAGTTCTGCTTGTGTCCACCCCGTGACAGCAGTATCCTCCGTGGTTCCCCGCGTTGTTTTTCCACACTTCACTCTGGAGCGCCCCTCATGACCCAGGCGACTTCGGGAACCACGTTCCCCATCACCCCCGTGTCCGACGCCGCCACCTCTTC
>NZ_DCXA01000219.1:6487-11653 GCF_002328915.1 Aquabacterium sp. UBA2148 | reverse complement strand
CCACCCGCCAGGAGATCCAGGCGGCCGCCGAGCTCGGCATGTACGCCAACGTTGAGCACGATGCGTGCGGTGTGGGTTTCGTCGCTCACATCAAGGGCCAGAAGGCGCACAGCATCGTGCGCCAGGGCCTGCAGATCCTGGAAAACATCGACCACCGGGGTGCCGTCGGCGCCGACCCGCTGATGGGTGACGGTGCGGGCCTGCTGATCCAGATCCCCGACGAGTTCTACCGCGCCGAGATGGCCAAGCAGGGCGTTGTCCTGCCCCCGCCCGGCGAGTACGGCGTCGGCATGATCTTCCTGCCCAAGGAAAGCGCTTCGCGCCAGGCCTGCGAGCAGGAAATGGAACGCGCCATCAAGGCCGAAGGCCAGGTGCTGCTGGGCTGGCGTGACGTGCCGGTCGACCGCGACATGCCCATGTCGCCCCTGGTGCGCGAGAAAGAGCCGGTCATCCGCCAGGTCTTCGTGGGCCGCGGCACCGACATCCTGGTGCCCGATGCCCTCGAGCGCAAGCTCTACGTCATCCGCAAGACGGCGTCCTCCAAGATCCAGGGCCTGAACCTGACCCACGGCAGCGAGTACTACGTGCCCAGCATGTCGTGCCGCACCATCATCTACAAGGGCCTGCTGCTGGCCGACCAGGTCGGCAAGTACTACCTGGACCTCAACGACGAGCGCGTGACCTCGGCCCTGGCCCTGGTGCACCAGCGCTTCTCGACCAACACCTTCCCCGAGTGGCCGCTGGCTCACCCGTACCGCATGGTCGCCCACAACGGTGAAATCAACACCGTCAAGGGCAACTTCAACTGGATGCGCGCCCGCGAAGGCGTGATGAAGTCGCCTGTGCTGGGCGAAGACCTGCGCAAGCTGTACCCGATCAGCCTGGACGGCCAGTCCGACACCGCCACGTTCGACAACGCGCTCGAGCTGCTGACGATGTCCGGCTACCCGCTGGCCCACGCCGCCATGATGATGATCCCGGAAGCCTGGGAACAGCACACCACCATGGACGAGCGCCGCCGCGCCTTCTACGAGTACCACGCCGCCATGATGGAGCCGTGGGACGGCCCCGCCGCCATGGTCTTCACCGACGGTCGCCAGATCGGCGCCACCCTGGACCGCAACGGCCTGCGCCCCGCCCGTTTCATCATCACCGACGACGACCTCGTGGTGCTGGCCTCGGAATCGGGCGTGCTGCCCATCCCCGAGAACAAGATCATCAAGAAGTGGCGCCTGCAGCCCGGCAAGATGCTGCTGATCGACTTCGAGCAAGGCCGCATCATCGACGACGAAGAGCTCAAGGCCCAGTACGCCTCGGCCAAGCCTTACCGTCAGTGGATCGAGAACGTGCGCATCAAGCTCGACACCATCGATGCCAAGGGCAGCGTGGGTGAGTTCAACGAATCGCTGCTCGACCGCCAGCAGGCTTTCGGCTTCACCCAGGAAGACGTCAAGTTCCTGATGGCCCCGATGGCCATCAACGGCGAAGAGGCCACCGGCTCCATGGGCAACGACTCGCCCCTGGCCGTGCTGTCGGACAAGAACAAGCCGCTGTACAACTACTTCAAGCAGCTGTTCGCCCAGGTCACGAACCCGCCCATCGACCCGATCCGCGAAGCCGTGGTGATGTCGCTGGTCTCGTTCATCGGCCCCAAGCCCAACCTGCTCGACATCAACGCGGTCAACCCGCCGATGCGCCTCGAAGTGGCCCAGCCCGTGCTGGACTTCGACGACATGGCCCGCCTGCGCAACATCGAGAAGCACACCGGCGGCAAGTTCAAGCCCTATGAGGTGGACATCACCTACCCGGCTGCCTGGGGTCACGAAGGCGTGGAAGCGCGCCTGGCCTCGCTGTGCGCCGAAGCCGTGGAAGCCATCCAGAGCGGTCACAACATCCTGATCATCACCGATCGCAAGATGGACCGCGCCAACATCGCCATCCCGGCGCTGCTGGCCCTGTCGGCTATCCACCATCACCTGGTTCGCAAGGGCCTGCGCACCTCCACCGGTCTGGTCGTTGAAACCGGCACCGCCCGCGAAGTGCACCACTTTGCCGTGCTGGCCGGCTACGGCGCCGAAGCCGTGCACCCCTACCTGGCGATGGAAAGCCTGGCCGCCATGGCCAAGGACCTGCCCGGCGAGTTGTCGGCCGACAAGGCCATCTACAACTACATCAAGGCCATCGGCAAGGGTCTGTCCAAGATCATGTCGAAGATGGGCGTGTCGACCTACATGTCCTACTGCGGCGCGCAGCTCTTCGAGGCCATCGGCCTGGAGAAGCCGCTGATCGAGAAGTACTTCCGTGGCACGCCCACGCAAGTCGGCGGCATCGGCGTGTTCCAGGTGGCCGAAGAAGCCATCCGCAACCACCTGGCCGCCTTCGGCACCGACCCGGTGCTGGCCAACGCCCTGGACGCTGGCGGCGAGTACGCCTGGCGCACCCGCGGTGAAGAGCACATGTGGACGCCGGACGCCATCGCCAAGCTGCAGCACAGCACGCGCTCGGGCAAGTTCGACACCTACAAGGAATACGCCCAGATCATCAACGACCAGAGCAAGCGCCACCTGACGCTGCGCGGTCTGTTCGAGTTCAAGGTCGACCCCACCAAAGCCATCCCGGTCGAGGAAGTCGAGCCCGCATCCGAGATCGTCAAGCGTTTTGCCACCGGCGCCATGTCGCTGGGTTCGATCTCTACCGAAGCCCACAGCACCCTGGCCCTGGCCATGAACCGCATCGGCGGCAAGTCCAACACCGGTGAAGGTGGTGAAGACGAGCGCCGCTATCGCCAGGAACTCAAGGGCATCCCCATCAAGCAGGGCACCAAGGTCTCTGACGTGATCGGCAAGGAAGTCGTCGAAGTCGACTACGAGATGAAGGAAGGCGACAGCCTGCGCTCGAAGATCAAGCAGGTGGCTTCCGGCCGCTTTGGCGTGACCACCGAGTACCTGACCTCGGCCGACCAGATCCAGATCAAGATGGCCCAGGGCGCCAAGCCCGGTGAAGGCGGCCAGCTGCCCGGCGGCAAGGTCTCGCAATACATCGGCAAGCTGCGTCACTCCGTGCCGGGTGTGGGCCTGATCTCGCCCCCGCCGCACCACGACATCTACTCGATCGAAGACCTGGCCCAGCTGATCCACGACCTCAAGAACGTCAACCCCAAGGCTGACATCTCGGTCAAGCTGGTGTCGGAAGTCGGCGTCGGCACGGTGGCTGCCGGCGTGGCCAAGGCCAAGGCCGACCACATCGTGATCGCCGGTCACGACGGCGGCACGGGCGCTTCGCCCTGGTCCTCGATCAAGCACTGCGGCACGCCCTGGGAGCTGGGCCTGGCCGAAACCCAGCAGACCCTGGTGCTCAACCGCCTGCGCGGCCGCGTGCGCGTGCAGACCGATGGCCAGATCAAGACCGGCCGCGACGTGATCGTGGGCGCCCTGCTGGGTGCCGACGAGTTCGGCTTCGCCACCGCACCGCTGGTGGTCGAGGGCTGCATCATGATGCGCAAGTGCCACCTCAACACCTGCCCGGTGGGCGTGGCCACGCAAGACCCGGTGCTGCGCCAGAAGTTCTCCGGCAAGCCCGAGCACGTCGTGAACTACTTCTTCTTCGTCGCCGAAGAAGCCCGTCAGATCATGGCCCAGCTGGGCATCCGCAAGTTCGACGACCTCATCGGTCGCGCCGACCTGCTGGACATGAAGAAGGGCATCGAGCACTGGAAGGCCCAAGGCCTGGACTTCAGCCGCGTCTTCGCGCTGCCCCCGGTGCCGGCCGACGTGCCGCGCCTGCACACCTCCACGCAGGACCACGGCCTGGACAAGGCCCTGGACGTGCGCCTGATCGAGAAGTCCAAGCCCGCCATCGAGCGTGGCGAGTCGGTCAAGTTCATGGAAGTGGCCAAGAACGTCAACCGCACCGTCGGCGCCATGCTGTCGGGCGAGCTGATCAAGCACCACCCCGATGGCCTGCCCGACGACACAGTGTTCATCCAGATGGAAGGCACGGGCGGTCAGTCCTTCGGCGCCTTCCTGGCCAAGGGCATCACGCTGTACATGATCGGTGAAGCCAACGACTACACCGGCAAGGGCATGTCGGGCGGCCGCATCGTGGTTCGCCCCAGCATCGACTTCCGTGGCAACGCCGCCGACAACATCATCGTCGGCAACACCGTTCTGTACGGTGCCACCAGCGGTGAGGCCTTCTTCCGTGGCGTGGGCGGCGAGCGCTTCGGCGTGCGCCTGTCCGGCGCCACCGCGGTGGTCGAAGGCACGGGTGACCACGGTTGCGAATACATGACCGGTGGCACCGTCGTCGTGCTGGGCAAGACCGGTCGCAACTTCGCGGCTGGCATGTCCGGTGGCCTGGCCTATGTCTTTGACGAAGACGGTCAGTTCGGCAAGCGCGTCAACACCGCCCAGGTCTCCCTGGAAAAGGTGCTGCCGGCCGCCGAGCAACTGGACGCCGGCATTCCGATGCACAAGGGCCTGGCCGACGAGGCCCTGCTCAAGAAGCTGGTCGAAGACCACCACCGCTGGACGGGGTCGTTGCGTGCCCGGGAGATCCTGGACAACTGGTCGACCTCGGTCACCAAGTTCGTCAAGGTCTTCCCGCACGAATACCGTCGCGCCCTGACCGAGATGGGCGCCAAGCAAGAAGCCACGGCCGCTGTCGCCAAGGCCAAGTCCGCCACCAAGGCCAAGGCCTGATACAGCGCGTTAGGAGTTTGAAATGGGAAAAGTCACTGGCTTTCTGGAATTTGAGCGCCTGGAAGAGGGCTACGAGCCCGTCGAGAAGCGCGTCAAGAACTACAAAGAGTTCGTCATCGGTCTGACCCCCGAGCAGGCCAAGCAACAAGGCGCGCGCTGCATGGACTGCGGCACGCCCTTTTGCAACAGCGGTTGCCCGGTCAACAACATCATCCCCGACTTCAACGACCTGGTTTACCAACAGGACTGGAAGGCGGCGATCGAGGTCCTGCACAGCACGAACAACTTCCCCGACTTCACCGGCCGCGTCTGCCCGGCGCCCTGTGAAGCCGCTTGCGTGCTGAACATCAACAACGACCCGATCGGCATCAAGTCGATCGAGCACGCCATCATCGACCGTGCCTGGGCCGAGGGTTGGGTCAAGCCCCAGCCCGCCAAGGTCAAGACCGGCAAGAAGGTCGCCGTC
>NZ_DCXA01000219.1:0-6407 GCF_002328915.1 Aquabacterium sp. UBA2148 | reverse complement strand
CCGGCAAGAAGGTCGCCGTCGTGGGCTCCGGCCCCGCCGGCATGGCCGCTGCCCAGCAGCTCGCCCGCGTCGGCCACGACGTGACCGTCTTCGAGAAGAACGACACCATCGGTGGCCTGCTGCGCTTCGGCATCCCCGACTTCAAGTTCGACAAGTCGCACATCGACCGCCGCGTCAAGCAGATGGAAGCCGAAGGCGTGGTCTTCAAGACCAACACCATCGTCGGCGACATGCCTGCCGCGGGTGCTGGTTCCAAGGTCACCAACTGGGCCAAGGACAGCATCACGCCCGAGCAACTCAACAAGGAGTTCGACGCCGTGATCCTGGCCGGTGGCTCCGAGCAGTCGCGTGACCTGCCGGTGCCGGGGCGCGACCTCGCCGGCATCCACTTCGCCATGGAGTTCCTGCCCATGCAGAACCGCGTCAACGCGGGCGGCAAGGTCAAGGACCAGATCATGGCCACGGGCAAGGACGTCATCGTCATCGGCGGTGGCGACACCGGCTCCGACTGCGTGGGCACCTCGAACCGCCACGGCGCCAAGAGCGTGACTCAGTTCGAAGTGATGCCCATGCCGCCCGAGCAGGAGAACAAGGAGCTGACCTGGCCTTACTGGCCGATCAAGCTGCGCACCTCCTCCAGCCACGACGAAGGTTGCGTGCGTGAATTCGCGGTCGCCACCAAGGAGTTCTTCGGCGAAAACGGCAAGGTCACCGGCCTGAAGACCGTGCAGGTCGAGTTCAAGGACGGCAAGTTCTCCGAAGTGGCCGGCACCGAGAAGACCTACAAGGCGGACCTGGTGCTGCTGGCCATGGGCTTCACCAACCCGGTCAACACCCTGCTCGAAGGCTTCGGCGTCGACAAGGACGGCCGCGGCAACGCCAAGGCTTCGACCGATGTCGGTGGCTACAAGACCAACGCCGCCAAGGTGTTCGCCGCTGGCGACGTGCGCCGCGGTCAGTCGCTGGTGGTGTGGGCCATCCGCGAAGGCCGTCAGGCTGCTCGCGAAGTCGATGCTTTCCTGATGGGCTCGACCACGCTGCCGCGCTGAAGTGGCGCGCTGACATCGTTGAACCCCCGGAGAAACGGGGTGGCAACGGGGTTTTGCTCCCCATGTTGTGTGCAGGTCGCGCCCCGGCCTGCACGCATGCGGTGAATCCCCTATGATCAAGGAGCCGGTGAAGTGTCACCGGCTCTTTTTTCTTGGCCCATGACCCCACCCGTGTCCCCCACCTCCGATGCCGCAGCGAACGGCGAGGCCCAGGCGCCCGCCATGATCGAGCTGCGCAACGTCACCTGCGGTTACGGCGACCGGATCATCCTGTCCGACATCAACCTGGTGGTGCCACGCGGCAAGGTGGTGGCGCTGATGGGCACCTCCGGCGGTGGCAAGACCACGGTGCTGCGCCTGATCGGCCGCCAGATCCAGCCCATGAAGGGCGAGGTGCTGATCGGTGGCCAGGACATCTCCCGCCTGCAAGGCGATGAGCTCATGGCCCTGCGTCGGCGCATGGGCATGCTCTTTCAGCAAGGCGCGCTGTTCACCGACCTGACGGTGTTCGAGAACGTCGCCTTCCCGTTGCGCGAGCACACCCGGCTGCCCGAATCCATCCTGCGCGACCTGGTGCTCATGAAGCTCAACGCGGTTGGCTTGCGCGGCTCGCGCGACCTGCTGCCCAGCGAGATCTCCGGGGGCATGGCCCGTCGCGTGGCCCTCGCGCGCGCCATGGCGCTCGACCCCGAACTCATGCTGTACGACGAGCCTTTCGCCGGCCTCGACCCCATCTCCATGGGGGTGGCCGCGCGGTTGATCCGCGAGCTCAACGACACCATGGGCCTGACCTCGGTGGTCGTCTCGCACGACGTGCACGAAACGTTCATGATCGCCGACCACGTCGTGCTGGTGGCCAACGGGCGCATCGTGGCCCAGGGCACGCCCGCCGAGATGTCAGCCAGCGAAGACCCGCTGGTCAAGCAGTTCGTTCATGCCGAGGCCGACGGCCCGGTGCGGTTCCACCAGCCGGCCGTTGACGCCGGCGTCGACTTCGGGGTGCGCGGATGATGCGCTGGCTGTCTCCCGCGCGCGTCGGCATGTCCGTGCGCAGCAAGCTGGCCGACATGGGCTACGCCGCGCGCCTGTTCCTGACCCTGCTGAGCATGCTGGGCGACACCTTCCGGCGGCCCCGTCTGCTGGTCGAGCAGGTGTTTTTCCTGGGCAACTATTCGCTGGCGATCATCGTGGTTTCCGGCCTGTTCGTCGGATTCGTGCTCGGGCTGCAGGGCTACTATGTGTTGCAACGCTACGGTTCGAGCGAGGCCCTGGGCATGATGGTGGCCTTGTCGCTGGTGCGCGAGCTGGGCCCGGTTGTCTCGGCTCTGCTGTTCGCCGGGCGGGCTGGCACGGCGCTGACCGCTGGCATCGGCCTGATGAAGGCGGGCGAGCAGCTCGCCGCCATGGAGATGATGGGGGTCGACCCGATCCGTCGGGTGCTGGCGCCACGTTTCTGGGGCGGCGTCATCGCCATGCCCTTGCTGGCGGCCGTGTTCTCGGCGGTCGGTGTGCTGGGCGGCTGGGTCGTCGGCGTGGTGATGATCGGGGTCGACCCAGGCGCGTTCTGGTCTCAGATGCAGGGTGGTGTCGAGGTGTTCGCCGACGTGGGCAACGGCATGCTCAAGAGCCTGGTGTTCGGCCTGACCGTCACCTTCGTGGCCCTGTTGCAAGGTTTTGAATGCCAGCCCACGCCCGAAGGTGTGTCGCGGGCCACCACGCGCACGGTCGTGATGGCGTCGCTCGCTGTGCTGGGGCTGGATTTCGTGCTGACGGCCATGATGTTCTCGATCTGATCGAGGCAGGCTGACAAGAAGGAAGAACAAGATGCAAAAGTGGAAACATGACGTCTGGGTGGGGCTGTTCGTGCTGTTGGGCGCTGGTGCCATCCTGTTCCTGGCCTTGCAGGCCGGCAATTTGCTGACCCTCAATTTCGAGCAGGGCTACACCGTCAACGCGCGCTTTGACAACATCGGTGGCCTCAAGCCCAAGGCAGCGGTGCGCAGCGCTGGCGTGGTGGTGGGCCGTGTCGGCAAGATCACCTTCGACACCCAGGGCTACCAGGCCGTGGTCGAGCTCAAGCTCAACAAGGACGTGGTCTTCCCGAAAGACTCATCCGCCAAGATCCTGACCTCCGGTCTGCTGGGTGAGCAGTACATCGGCCTGGAGCCGGGTTTCGAAGAAAGCAACCTGGCCCAGGGCGACGCCATCAAGGCCACGCAATCGGCCATCGTGCTGGAAAACCTGATCTCGCAGTTCCTCTTCAGCAAGGCCGCCGATGGCGACACCGAAAAGGGAGGCAGCAAGTGATCAACCGCTTCGCCATGCGCCGATCGGCCGTGGTGGTCGCCCTGGTGTGCGCGAGCTTGCTCCAGGGCTGTGCCACGCGCCAGCAGCCAGACCCCTTCGAGAACCTGAACCGCGAGGTGTTCGCGTTCAACGAAACGGTCGACGAGAACGTCCTGCAGCCGGTGGCGCGGGGCTACGTGAACGTCACGCCCGAGCCTGTGCGCATCGGCGTGCGCAATTTCTTCAACAACTTGCGCGACGTTTGGTCCACGGTCAACCTGTTCCTGCAAGGCCGCTTCGGCGAAGGCGCCACGGCCATCATGCGCGTTAGCATGAACACGACCTTCGGCCTGGCGGGCCTGATCGACATCGCCACGCCGATGCGGCTGGAGCGCCCCAACGAAGACCTCGGCCAGACCCTGGGCGTGTGGGGCATGGGCCCCGGCGCCTACATCGTCTGGCCTTTCCTGGGCCCGTCAACAGCGCGTGACTCGTTCGACATCCCGCCCACCTTCGCGTTCGGCGGCACCATGCTGGCCGATGGCTGGAAGGCCGAGTTGGCCATCACGGGCGTGAACCTGATCAGCCTTCGCGCCGACCTGCTGGCCGCAGGCGACCTGGTCAACGACATCGCGCTCGACAAGTACGCCTTCATCCGCGATGCCTACCTGCAGCGCCGCCAGAACCTGATCCACAACGGCGAGCCGCCCGACGCCGATGACGATGAAGAAGAGCCCTTCGTCGATGAGTCGAAGGAGCCCGAAGCGCCAGCAGCCGGCTCGCCCGGTGCCAGCGTGTTGCCTGTGGGGCTGCCTGAGTCGGCCCTGGCCACCGTGGTCGCGGGCCCGGCGCTCACTGCGCCGGCCAACGTTTCGGTGCATCGGGTGATGCTGTCGGTGGCCGATCCGGAGTGGGCGTTTTCGCCAGCTTTCGCCGAGGTCGCCTCGGCAGGCACCGCAACGGCCGACGCTTCGCGTGTGAACACAGGTGAAGTTCTTCGCCAGGGTCTGCCCGAGCCGGTCCTCGCGCGTTGAAACAACGGTGCCGCCCGCCAAGAGGTGGCCATGACATCCAGGAGCTTGCCAACATGAACGCCCCATTCCGTCAGAACACCGCCCGCTGGGTGATCGCCTCGGCCCTCGGCCTGGGTCTCGCCTTGCCGGTGACGTCGGCGCTGGCCCAGTCCACGCCCGCCACCGCCACCGCAGCCGCCACCGCGCAGGCCGCCACCCCCGATGCCTTCATCAAGCGCATCACCGACGAGGTGTTTGCCACCGTCAAGGCCGACAAGGGCATCCAGCAGGGTGACCTGCGCCGCGTGCAGGCCATGGTCGAGAGCAAGATCTTGCCGAACGTGAACCTGCAGCGCATGACCTCGGCCGCCGTGGGCCGCCCCTGGCGCCAGGCCACGCCCGAACAGAAGCAGCGCCTGCAGGAAGAGTTCAAGACCCTGCTGATCTACACCTACGCCGGTGCCGCAGCCCAGATCAAGGACCAGACCATCGAGTACCGCCCGATGCGCAGCCGTCCGGAAGACACCGAGGTCATCGTGCGCACCCTGGTGCGCAACAAGGGCGAGGCCATCCAGCTCGACTACCGCCTGGAGAAGGCCGATGCCGGCTGGAAGATCTACGACGTCAACGTGCTGGGCGCCTGGCTGGTGCAGACCTACCAGAGCAGCTTCGCGCAAGAGGTCAGCGCTTCGGGCATCGATGGCCTGATCGCCAAGCTGGTCGAGCGCAACAAGCAACTGGCGACGCGCAAGGTGGCGGGCTGACATGCTGCTGCTGCCGCCCGTGATCACGCATGCGGAAGTGCCGCATGTGCTCAGCCTGTTTCGCCAGACGCTCGATCAGGCAGCCGCTCAGGGCGACACCCAGGCGGCCATGTTGACGGTTGATGGCTCCGACCTCCAGCAGTTCGACTCCAGCGCGCTGGCGGTGCTGCTGGAGTGCCAGCGCATGGCTCGCAGCAGCGGTCGGGCGTTTTCGGTTCAGGGTTTGCCGCCCAAGTTGACCGAGTTGGCCCGCTTGTACGGCGTGGACGGCCTGCTTCAGTCCGCCTGACGCGGGCCAGGGGCGTGGCCCGAGGCGCGCAAGCCCTGGCCCACACCCGGGGCCTGCTCAAGCTGCCCCACTCAGGCGCGGGCCTTGTCCTGATCGATCAGGCTTCCTCTGCCCACGCAAAGCCGTCCCGCGCCACGAGTGCGCTGGCCGCAGCCGGGCCCCAGGTGCCCGCCGAGTAAGGGCGCGGCCCCACGGTGTCGTGTCGCCAGGCTTCCAGGATGGGCTCCACCCAGCGCCATGCCTGCTCTTGCTCGTCCGAGCGCACGAACAGGTTGAGTCGGCCCGCCAGCGCGTCGAGCAGCATGCGCTCGTAGGCGCCCACCCGCTCGCTGGAAAACGCCTTGTGAAAGTCCAGGTCGAGCGAGACCGGCGACAGGCTTTCCTGCCCTGAGCCGGCGCCCACCGCGTCCACCTCGCCGCGCGCGGCCATCAGGCGCAGCTCCAGGCCGTCTTCCGGCTGCAGCTTGATCACCAGCTGGTTGGGCGCCTGCGCCCCGGGGAAGATGGCGTGCGGCGTGGGGCGGAAGGTCACGACGATCTCGGCGTGGTAATGCGTCATGCGCTTGCCGGTGCGCAGGTAGAAGGGCACACCGGCCCAGCGCCAGTTCTGCACCTCGCAGCGCAGGGCCACGAAGGTCTCGGTCTGGCTGCTCTGGGGCACCTTGGCCTCTTCGCGGTAGCCGCAGACCGACTCCCCGGCGACGGTGCCGGCGCGGTACTGCCCACGCACCACGTCGCGCGCCACCGAGGCGGCGTCAAAGGGCTTGAGCGAGCGCAGCACCTTGAGCTTTTCGTCGCGGATGGCGTCGGCGTCCGAGCTGGAGGGCGGCTCCATGGCGATCATGGTCAGCAACTGCAGCGCGTGGTTCTGCACCATGTCGCGCAGCGCGCCGGTTCGGTCGTAGAAGTCGCCCCGCGTGCTCACCCCCAGCGACTCACCCAGCGTGATCTGGATGTGCGCGATGCTCTCGCGCCGCCACAGCGGCTCGAACAGCGCGTTGCCAAA
>NZ_DCXA01000220.1:5406-11756 GCF_002328915.1 Aquabacterium sp. UBA2148 | reverse complement strand
GCCGAGCACATCGCCATCCTCAAGGCCATCGAAGCCCGTGACGCCGACACCGCCGCCGCGCTGGTCGACGACCACCTGATGACGGTGGAGCACCAGCTCACCGAGCGCCCGCGCGCGCCGCACATCCCTCCGCTGATCGCCCGACGCCAGAGCTGAGCGCCCATGCCTGAAACGACGCCACCCACCACGATGTCGAGCCCCTACCCCCGCGACCTCATCGGCCACGGCCGCAACCCGCCGCACGCGCGCTGGCCCGGTGGCGCGCGCATCGCCGTGCAGTTCGTGCTGAACTACGAAGAAGGCGGCGAGAACAACGTGCTGCATGGTGACGCCGGCAGCGAGCAGTTCTTGAGCGAAATGTTCAACCCGCCCGCCTACCCCGATCGGCACATGAGCATGGAGTCGATCTACGAGTACGGCTCGCGCGCAGGCGTGTGGCGGCTGCTGCGCGAGTTCGAGCAGCGGGGCCTGCCGCTGACCATCTTCGGCGTGAGCATGGCCTTGCAGCGCCACCCCGAACTCACCCAGGCCTTCAAGGACCTGGGCCACGAGATCGCCTGCCACGGCTGGCGCTGGATCAGCTACCAGCAGGTCGACGAGGCCACCGAGCGCACGCACATGCTGGAAGGCATGCGCATCATCCAGGAGCTGACCGGCGAGCGCCCGTTGGGCTGGTACACCGGCCGCGACAGCCCCAACACGCACCGCCTGGTCGCCGACTTCGGGGGCTTCGAGTACGACAGCGACCACTACGGTGACGACCTGCCCTTCTGGATGCCCGTCACCAAATCGAACGGCGAGGTCGTGCAGCAGCTCATCGTGCCCTACGCCATGGACACGAACGACATGCGCTTTTGCCTGCCCCAGGGCTTCTCGCAGGGCGAAGACTTCTTCACCTACCTGCGCGACGCCTTCGACGTGTTGTACGCCGAAGGCGACCCCAACGGCCTGGACCGCCCCAAGATGCTGAGCATCGGCATGCACTGCCGCCTGCTGGGACGCCCCGGCCGCATGCGCGCCCTGCAGAAATTCCTCGATCACATCCAGGCCCACGAGCACGTGTGGGTCTGCCGCCGCATCGACATCGCCCGCCACTGGCGCGCCACGCACCCCGCGCCCGCCACCAACGCTTGAGGTGGGCGAACTCGCCCGAACACACCCGCCTCCGACCGCCCCGAAGCCACCGCCATGCCCGCGCTCACCCTCGCCCAGATCAACGCCGCCGACCAGGCCGGCTTCGTGGCCCTGCTTGACGGCATCTACGAGCACTCACCGTGGATCGCAGCCGAGGCCTGGGCACGCAAGCCCGCCGGCGGCTTCGCCAGCCTCGACCAGCTCAAGCACGCGCTCGCGCAGGTGGTGCGCACCGCCACACAAGGTGCCCAGCTCGCGCTGATTCGCGCCCACCCCGAGCTCGCAGGCAAGGCCGCTGTGGCGGGCCAGCTCACGGCCGAGTCCACCAACGAGCAGAGCAAGGCAGGCCTGACCCACTGCACCCCCGAAGAGTTCACGCAGCTCCAGCAGCTCAACGCCGACTACAACGCGCGCTTCGGCTGGCCCTTCATCCTGGCCGTGCGCGGCCCGCATGGCCGTGGCCTGCCCCGCGCCGAGATCATCCGCACCTTCGCTCGCCGCCTGAACAACAGCGCCGGCTTCGAGCTTGCAGAGTGCCTGCGCAACATCCACCGCATCGCCGAGATCCGCCTGAACGACAAGTTCGGCTTCACGCCCGCCGAGGGTGACCTGATCCTGCAATGGGCCGAGGCCCTGGCCGCCCACACCGAGGGCACGGGCCTGGACAACGGCATGGACGACCAACCGCCCCTGACCGTCACCTACCTGAGCGAGGCCCACCAGGCCTGCGCCATCCAGCTGATGGCCTGGATGCGCGCCTGCGGCTTCGATGAAGTCTCGCGCGACGCGGTCGGCAACGTGGTGGGGCGCTTTCATGGCAGCGACCCGACCGCCCCCATGCTGTTGACTGGCTCGCACTACGACACCGTGCGCAATGGTGGCCGACACGACGGGCGACTCGGCATCTTCGTGCCCATGGCCTGCGTGCGCACGCTGCACGCGCAAGGCCGACGCCTCAAGCACGGCATCGAAGTGGTCGGCTTCGCCGAAGAAGAAGGCCAGCGTTACCGCGCCACCTTCCTTGGCTCATCGGCCCTGGTTGGCGACTTCAACCCCGACTGGCTCGAGCTGTCCGATGCCGACGGCATCACGGTCAAGCAGGCGATGCGCGCCGCCGGTCTGAGCGGTGAGTTGAAAGACATCCAGGCGCTCCAACGCGACCCGTCTCGCTACCTCGGCTTCGTCGAGGTGCACATCGAACAAGGCCCCGTGCTCGACGGTCTCGACACGCCGCTGGGCATCGTCACCTCCATCAACGGCGCCAAGCGCTTCAGCTGCGAGGCCGTTGGCACCGCCTGCCACGCCGGCACCACGCCCATGCCCATGCGGCAGGACGCCGCCGCCGCCGTGGCCGAGGTCATCCTGGCCGTTGAAGCCCGCGCACAACAAGACGCCAACTCGCCAGCCGGCCCGTCCGTCGGCACCGTCGGCGTTCTCAGCGTGCCGCAAGGCTCCATCAACGTCGTGCCCGGTCGCTGCCAGTTCACGCTCGACCTGCGCGCGCCCACCGATGCCCAGCGAGACGCGCTCGCCGCCGACGTGTTGGCGCAGACCCAAGCCATCGCCCAGCGCCGTGGCGTGCACATCCGCTGCGACCTGCACCTCACGGTGGCCGCCGCCCCATCAGACGCCGCCTGGCAAGCCCGTTGGGAGCAGGCTGTCACGCAGATGGGCCTGCCCGCCTTCCGACTGCTCAGCGGCGCAGGCCACGACGCCATGAAGCTGCACCAGGTGCTGCCGCAAGCCATGCTCTTCGTGCGGGGCGGCAACGCCGGGATCAGCCACAACCCGCTGGAGACCATCACCAACGACGACGCCCAGCGCGCCGTCAACGCTTTCATGAACCTGCTGGACGCGCTCTGAGCGCTTTGCAAACGCCCTCCAGGCTCACCCCATCCGATCGACCGCAGACCTGCCGCGCATGACCACCGCCACCTCCACCTACGACGCCCTCGACGCCTGGGTCGATGCCCACTTCGATGAAGAGGTGCGCTTCCTGCAGGCTCTCGTGCAGGTGCCCACCGACACCCCGCCCGGCAACAACGCGCCGCATGCCGAGCGCACGGCGCAGCTGCTGGCCGGCTTCGGCTACCAGGCCGAGTCACACCCCGTTCCAGCCGACGACGTGCACGCCTACGGCCTGCAAAGCCTCACCAACCTGATCGTGCGCCGTCGCTACAGCGACAGCGGCCGCACCGTGGCACTCAATGCCCACGGCGACGTCGTGCCTCCCGGCGAAGGCTGGACGCACGATCCCTACGGCGGCGAAGTGGTCGACGGCAAGCTCTACGGCCGCGCATCGGCCGTCAGCAAGAGCGACTTCGCCACCTTCACCTTCGCCTTGCGAGCCCTGGACGCCTTGGTCGCCAAGGGACAGGCACAGCCCCAAGGTGGCATCGAGCTGCACTTCACCTACGACGAAGAATTCGGCGGTGAACTGGGCCCGGGCTGGCTGCTCAAGCAGGGCTTGACCAAGCCTGACCTGCTGATCGCAGCCGGCTTCAGCCACGAGGTGGTGACCGCCCACAACGGCTGCCTGCAGATGGAAGTCACCGTGCATGGCGAGATGGCCCACGCCGCCATCCCCCACACCGGGGTCGATGCCCTGCAGGGCGCGGTGCGCATCCTCAACGCGCTGTACGAGCAGAACACGCTCTACAAGCAGGTCACATCCAAGGTGCCAGGCATCACGCACCCCTACCTGAACGTCGGCCGCATCGAAGGCGGCACCAACACCAACGTCGTGCCCGGCAAGGTGGTGCTCAAGCTCGATCGCCGCATGATCCCCGAAGAAGACCCCGTGGTGGTTGAGGCCGACATCCGCCGCGTGATCGACACCGCGGCCGCCAGCTTCCCCGGCATCCGCGTCGACATCAAGCGCCTGCTGCTGGCGCATTCGCTGCAAGCCTTGCCTGGCAACGCCCCCTTGGTGAGCGCGCTGCAGAAGCACGGCGAAGCCATCTTCGGTGAGCCGCTGCCCACCAAGGGCACCCCGCTCTACACCGACGTGCGGCTGTACTGCGCCCAAGGCATCCCCGCCGTGATCTATGGCGCCGGCCCGCGCACGGTGCGCGAGTCGAACGCCAAGCGCGCCGACGAGCACCTCGTGCTGGACGATCTGCGCAAGGCCACCAAGGTCGTGGCCCGCAGCCTGCATGACTTGCTGAGCAACTGATCAAGCCATCGGCACAGGCCTTGCGAGTCAACGCCCATGCAATGCCTTGTCATCTGGGCCCACCCCGACCCCAGCAGCTACAACGCCTCTCTGTGCGAGGCCGCCGTCGCGGCCCTGCGCAGCCAGGGCCACCAGGTCACCTTGCTTGACCTGTACCGCGAGGGCTTCGACCCGGTGCTCAGCCCGGCCGAAAAGGCCAGCTACCTGCCGCGCACCGCCGACAACATCGCCGCGCTGCAACCCCACGTCGATGCCCTCAAGCGCGCCGAAGCCCTCATCGTCGTCTACCCCACCTGGATGTACGGCCCGCCCGCCATCCTCAAAGGCTGGCTGGACCGCGTCATGCTGCCCGGTGTGGCCTTCAACGTTGGCGCAGGTCCACATCGCCCCATCACAGGCTGCCTGGACCACATCCGCTGCTTCGTGGGCATCACCACGTCTGGCGCGCCATGGTGGTGGTTGCGCGTGGTTGGCGACCCTGGCCGCAGCCTGTTCATGCGCGGACTGCGCCCGCTGTTCGCCAAGCGTTGCCAAAGCCGCTGGCTCCAACTGCACGGCATGAACCACCAGACACCAACAGCCCGCCAACGCTTTCTGCAGCGCGTGCACGACACGCTTGCCAAACTGAACTGAGCTCACCCATGCCTCGCAGCCTGCCCATCATCGACATCGGCCGCACCGAAGGCCTGCCCGAGCGCCTGGACTCGGCCTGCCGGCACGAGGGCTTTTTCTACGTGGTGGGCCATGGCATCGACCCGCTGGTGCGTGCCCACGCCTTCGGTGCCGCAAGGCGTCTGTTCGAGCTGCCCGATGAGGTCAAAGCCCGCTGGCACATCGAGCGCAGTGGCATCCACAGGGGCTGGGATCCGGTGGCGTGGCAGTCGCTGGAGCCGGGGCGCCCTGGCGACCTCAAGGAGAGCTTCTACCTCGGTGTCGATCGCCATCGCGACGACCCCCTGGTGCAAGCCGGAACGCCCAACCACGGCCCCAACCAGTGGCCCGACGAGGGCCTGGTGCCGGGCTTCCGAGCCGCCATCGAGCGCTACGAATCGGCAACCCAGGAACTCGCCAGGCGCCTGCTGTCGGGCATCGCTCAGGGTCTGGGCTTGCCCTCGCGCTATTTCGACGCGTTCATGCGTGACCCGATGCCCGTTCTGCGCCTGCTGCACTACCCCCAACAGCCCGCATCCGACGCCGCCCTGCCCGGTCAGATTGGCTGCGGCGCCCACACGGATTGGGGCAGCATCACCCTGCTCGCGCAGGACGAAGCCGGGGGCCTGCAAGTGCAAGATGAGCAAGGCCAGTGGTTCGACGCCCCACCCGTGGCCGATGCCTACGTGGTCAACCTGGGCGACATGATGGCGCGCTGGACCAACGACCGCTATCGCTCCACCCCGCACCGGGTGCTCAACCCGAGCGGGCGCGACCGCCTGTCCATCGCCTATTTCTTCGACATGGACTTCCACGCCAAAGTCGAGGTGCTGCCGGGCTGCAGCAGCCCGGAGCGCCCGCCCCGCTACGCACCGACCACCGCCGGGCGCCACATCATCGAGATGTACGAGCGCACCCGGGCCAGCAGGCCCGCCTGACCGCCTCAGACCCTGAAGACGGTCACTTCCTCGGCCAGCTTGCTGGACTGGTCCTTCAGGCTCTCGGCGGCCGAAGCGGCCTCCTCCACCAGCGCAGCGTTCTGCTGGGTCATCTGGTCCAGGTGACTGACCGCCACGTTGATCTGGTCGATGCCGTCGCGCTGCTCCTGCGCTGCGGCCGAGATCTCGCCGATGATGTCCGTCACGCGCTGCACGCTGGAGACGATCTCGGTCATCGTCTCACCCGCGTCCTTGACCAGCCGGGCCCCGGATTCCACCTTCTCGACGCTCGCGCCAATCAGGGTCTTGATTTCGCGCGCGGCCTCGGCCGAGCGCTGCGCCAGCGAGCGCACCTCGCCTGCCACCACCGCAAAACCACGGCCCTGCTCACCCGCGCGGGCCGCTTCCACCGCAGCGTTCAAGGCCAGGATGTTGGTCTGGAACGCGATGCC
>NZ_DCXA01000220.1:0-5331 GCF_002328915.1 Aquabacterium sp. UBA2148 | reverse complement strand
GATGTTGGTCTGGAACGCGATGCCATCGATCGTGCCGATGATGTCGCCAATGCGACGGGAGCTGCCGCTGATCTCCTCCATCGTCGAGACCACCTGTGACACCACCGAGCCGCCGCGTTGCGCCACCTCGGCCGCAGAGCTGGCCAGCTGGTTGGCCGTGGCGGCCGAATCGGCCGTCTGCCTGACGGTGCCGGTGAGCTGCATCATCGACGCGGCGGCCTCTTGCAGGCTCGACGCCGTCTGCTCGGTGCGTGAAGACAGGTCCATGTTGCCCGTGGCGATTTCCGCGCTGGCCACGCTGATGCTGTCGGTCGACAGGCGCACGCTGCGCACCAGGTTCTGCAAAGCGCCCTGCATGCTCGCCAGTGAATGGAGCAGGCGCCCTGTTTCGTCTTGGCTGTGCACCTCGATGCGGCTGCTCAAATCGAATCGCGCAATGGCCTCGGCCACGTCGACCGCCTGACGCAGCGGCTGCGTGATCGAGCGCGCCAGCCAGACCGACAGCCCGACCCCCGCCAGCAGCGCCGACAGCGCAAAAGCCAGCAAGGCCCAGCGGGCGTGCCGGTTGTCGGCCTCCACACGCAGGGCTGCTTCGTCTAGCTGGGTGCGCTCGTGCTGCATCACCGCCTTCATGGCGTCCTGGAAAGCGACGGCCGCAGGCTGAAACTCCTGCTCGAAGATGCCCTTGGCCCGATCGACCTCACCGGCCTTCTTGGCCGACGAGACCGCATCGCGCGTGCTCAGGTAACGCTTTCGGGCCTCCGACAGGTTATCAAACAGCTTGCGCGCCTCGTCACCCTGCAGCAAACCTTCCAGCTGCTTTTGGTACTCGGTCGACTGCTTGGTGGACTCGGCAGCCGACGCTGCGAAGAACTGCGCCAGCGACGAGTCGGTGCTGACCGCGATGGCGCTCGTGCGGTTGACCCCGTTGGTGATGTTGCGATACCAGTCGGAAGCCACCCGCTCTGCCACCAGCGAACGCTGCAACATGACCTCGGTGTCGGCCGCGATGCGGTTGAGCGACACATAGCCGATGCCCGCACCAACAAACGTGAGCGCAAGCACCAGCCCCAGCACCATGGCCATGCGCTGCCCGATGGAACTGCCGGCTTTTGAAGTCACTTGCGTCATGCGCGCCACCTGTCAAACGGTCGAAGAACCCCTCGGGTATCAGCGTTTGAAGCACCAGGTTGAGGCGCGAGACGTCAAGTCCGAAAACAAAAACGCCTGACTTCTTTCGAAATCAGGCGTTTGCGTTCGATGTCTGGTGGGGTGGCTGATGGGACTCGAACCCACGACAACCAGAATCACAATCTGGGACTCTACCAACTGAGCTACAGCCACCGCAGCGAAGACATAAATTATAGCCTGCTTTTCAAGGCTGTCACGAAGCGCTTGCCGCTTTTTGTTGTTCAGGCGCCTTGTCCATCACCTTCTTGCCTTCGTGCAGGAACTCGACCTTGTGCTGGCGCTTGAGCGCGCGGTAGTAAGCATCGGCCTCGGCGCGGCCCCAGTAGCCACCAAACTGGTTCTGCGTTTCCTTGATTTCCTGCTCGGAAATCGACAGCGGCAGCACCTTGTTGACCTTGATCAGGGCCACGCCCTCGGCGCCCATGTCCACCACCGACCAGCCAGGCAGCTGGTTGGCGGGCACGCGCAGGGCGGCCTCCAGCACCATCGGCGGCTGGTTGAACACGGTGCGACGCGACATCTCAACCGGCGCGGGCAGGCCCGACTTCTCGGGGGACTGCTTCCACTCGGCCATCTTGCGCTCGGCATCGGCCTTGGCGGCCTTGCGGGCCTCTTGCGCCACCCAACGGTCGCGCAGCTCGGCCTTGACCTCGTCAAAGGCCCGGTTCGCCGCCGCGTGGTGCTTGACCACGCGCGCCGACACCAGCTTGTTCGTGCCCACTTCAACGGCCTCGGTGTTGCGGGCCTTGGCGCGGTTTTCAGCATCGAACAGGGCATCGAGCAGGCGACGGTTGCCCAGCACGCCCTGGTCCTTGGTGCCCGGCTCGCGCAGCACGTCGCGCGCGGTCTGCACGCTGAGCTTGAGCTCGTCGGCCACCGGCTTGAGGCTGTCCGCCTGCTCGTAGACACCGTTGGTGAAGCGCTCGGCGGCCTCGGCGTACTGGCGCTGGGCCAGTTGCTTGCGGGCTTCGTCTTCGATCTGGGCGCGCACGGCCTCAAAGGGCTGCGCCTGGCCGCCGCGCACGTCGGTCAGCAAGATGATGTGGTAGCCGAACTCGGTTTCGACGATGCCGCTGACCTCGCCCTTCTTGAGCTTGAACGCCGTCTCGTCAAAGGCCTTGACCATGGCACCGCGGCCAAAGAAGTCGAGGTCGCCACCGGCCACGGCCGAGCCCGGGTCATCGGAGTTCTTGCGTGCCAACTCGGCAAACAAGGAAGGGTTCTGCTTGAGCTGTGCCAGCAGGCCCTCGGCCTTGGTGCGGGCAGCCTTCTTCTGGTCGCCCGAGGCACCGGATTCGGTCTTGATCAGGATGTGGCTGGCACGGCGCTCTTCGGGCGTGCTGTAGCGGGCCAGGTTCTCCTGGTAGCTGCGGCGCAGTTCTTCTTCGCTGACGCTCACGCGCTGCTTGAGGGCATCCAGGTCGAGCACCAGGTACTCGACGTCGGCGCGCTCGGGCGAAGCCAGCCAGGCGGCGTTGGCAGGGTCCTTGTAGAAGGCCTGCAATTGGGCATCCGTCGGGTTGAGCTGGGCGGCGTAGGCCTTGGGGTCGAGCTTCATCCACTGCACTTCGCGCACCTGGAACAAGGCGTCCACGGCGTGGCGGTTGGCGGTCAGCGAGGTCTGGCCGGTGGCCTGCACGCTGCCCAGCACCTGGCCCAGCACCAGCTCCTGGCGAACCATGCCTTCGAGGCGCTGCATGGTCAGGCCCTGGGCTTCCAGCAGCTGCTTGTTGAACGTGCCGTCCGGGTTGAACAGGGCGGCGAAGCGCGGATCGGTGGTGAAACTGCGCAGCAGGCGGGCATCGGTCACGCCCAGGTGCTGGTCGGCAGCCGCAGCGGCCAGCACGTACTGGCGCACCAGGGCTTCGAGCGACTGCTTGCGGAACTCGGGGGTGTCAAACAGCTTGGGGTCGACACCTGGCTGCTGCTCGCGCACGCGGTCCACGAAGTTGCGGTGAGCGTTGTCCCACTCGGCCTGCGTGATCGATTGCTTGCCCACCTTGGCAACGATGTCGGCCTCGTCCCCGAAGCGCGAATAGCCCTGGATGCCGAAGACCACGAAGGACGGCAGGATGAGGATCACCAGGATGAGCTGGAGGATGCGGGTGTTCTTGCGGACGAAATCGAACATGACGGAACCGGGCAAGGCGTCAGCCACAAGGGCTGCGCGGGACGGCCGAGGCCAATGGAACAAAGGCGAACCCAGGTTCGCCTTGATGTGACACGCCGCCCAAAAACCTTTCGAAATCAACAACTTGCATGAATTGCAAGGTGCTCATCGGCGGGTTTGGACAGGGTGCGCGGCCATTCTAACCACGAATCTCCGCCCCCCTTGGGAGCCCCGTTGCAGGAAAACCCGGTCGATTTGCTTGGCGGCTGTCATCCGAAGCCCCCCATGCCGCGTTAAGCAAAGTGAAGGGGCACCAAGGAATGCCCCGTCAAGGACCGAGATGCCCAAATCCACCCCCCAGCCCCGCGTGGGCGAAACCAGCCGCAACCTGCCGTCGCCCGCGCTGTTGGCGGCACGGCCGCTGCAAGCCACCGCCGGCAAACCTGCCGTCAACCTGCGCGACGCCCGCTCTCGCGACGAATGCCATTGCGACGACGGCCCCGAGCGCCTGTCGCCCCGCGCCGCCCGCAACCGCTGGTGAGCCACGCGCCCTGGACGGCCGCGCCAGGGCAACAAAAAAGCACGCCACCTGGGCGTGCTTGCATGTCAGCTGTCGGGGTGGTGGGTGCTGAGGGGCTCGAACCCCCGACCTACGCCTTGTAAGGGCGCCGCTCTACCAACTGAGCTAAGCACCCGACAACGGGCGCCATCATAAGTCATGCAGAGCCCAGGCCTCAGGACAGCGCGTCGCGCAAAGCCTTGCCGGGACGGAATTTAGGCGTGCGCGACTTGCGTATCTGGATGACCGCGCCCGTGCGGGGGTTGCGCCCCTCCCGGGCGGCCCGGGTGCTCACAGCAAAGGTGCCAAAGCCCGCCAGGGTCACGGAGTCTCCGCGCTGCAAAGTGCCGCACACCCCACCGATGAATGCGTCAACGGCCCGGCCGGCTGCCGCTTTGGAGATGTCCGCCTGCGTGGCGATGTGTTCGATGAGCTCTGCCTTGTTCACTTGCGGTCCCCTGACGTCCAACGCACCTTGCTGTCGGCCATTCTAGGAGCCGGAAACCGGACCGCGACAGGGGGATCGGACGGGGACTTGTTCGCTTGACAGCGCGCCAGAGCCCCTGCGCCTATCACTTCACTTTGTCGCGGATGGCGGGCAGCGCCTTTTGCAGGTAATAAACCATCGACCAGATGGTCAGTGCGCAGGCGATGTAGATCAGCCAGGTGCCCAGGAAACGGGTGTGCACGCCAGGCAGCACCTCGCCGTCGAACAGCAGCAGCACGATGGCGGCCATCTGGGAAGCGGTCTTGAGCTTGCCCAGCATGTGCACGGCCACGCTGCGCGAGGCACCGATCGAGGCCATCCACTCGCGCAAGGCCGAGATCGCGATCTCCCGGCCGATGATGATCAGCGCCACCAGGGTTTCGACCCGATGCAGTTCCAGAAGCACCAGCAGCGAGGCGCAAACCAGGAACTTGTCTGCCACCGGGTCGAGGAAGGCGCCGAAAGCGGACGTCTGGTTCAGACGCCGGGCCAGCCAGCCATCAAGCCAGTCGGTCAGGGCCACCACGATGAACAGCACGCTGGCGGCGAGGTTGACCTCGTTTGGCGGCCAGGGCATGTAGAACAGGCCAACGATCAGCGGGATGGCGACGATGCGCGCCCAGGTCAGCAAGGTGGGGAGGTTCAGGAACATATGCGGCCATTGTGCCGTGATCCGATCAGCTCCCTGCCCGGTCCAGCGTCATCGGCTTGAACTTGCGGTCTTCCTTGAACAGGAAGGTCTCGTTGAACTTCCAGGGTTTGGGCAGCTTCGAGACGTCGCCATAGGGGGCTGCACGGTGGATGGCCTGGGTCGCCAACTGCACCGTGTCCTTGGCCTGGCTGGGGTGTCGCATGACGCTGATCTGGCGCACGCTGCCGTCGGCGTTGAGCTCGATCGTCATGACCGGGATGGCCAGCAACATGAAGGGCGGCTTGCCCATGTAGCTGCCGTCCGGGTTGGTCGCCACAAGCCGTTCAGCGGCC
>NZ_DCXA01000217.1:28983-35592 GCF_002328915.1 Aquabacterium sp. UBA2148 | reverse complement strand
GACCTGCTGGCCGCCGGCTGGGTGAGCCTGGTGGGCGACCACCCCGCCAACGAATGCCTGCGACTGACCGACGCGGGCATCGCGCTTCTGGCCCAAAGCCGCCAGGCCCAACGCCGCTCCGAGAGCGACCACGACAAGCTTGCTCTGCGGATGACAGAGGTGCTGATGGATGCAGGGCGGCTGGTTTGGCACGAGCTGTCGCTTCGCGCCAAGGTGGCTGTCGAGGTTGGTGCAAAGGCCCAAGCCGAGGATGCGAGTGCGGGCACAGACCCGAATTCGGATGTGCCCTCACGCACCCTGGCTGGCGAGCCCACCCCGCTTTGGGAAGACGAGCTCACCGACGCCGAGCAGGGTGATGAGCCCGGCGCCGAACCAGGTCCCGAAGCCACCAGCGCCCGCAAGGCCCACCGCTGGCGCCTGGCTCGCCCCGACCTGTTCTCGGTGCGACGCACCAGCAACCCCAACTACCTGCACCCCGTGGTGCACGAGATCAAGGTCAGCCGCGCCGACCTGCTCTCCGACCTGCGCCACACGGCCAAGCGCAGCTCCTACCAGTGGCTGGCCAGCGAATGCCACTACGTCTTCCCCCAAGGCCTGGCCGAGCCACAAGAGCTGCCCGAAGAGCTCGGTGTGTGGGTCATCCACGGCGACATCGAAACCGGCAGGCTGGAGATGCTGCGCCCCGCCCGCCACAAGGCCTGCACCCTGCCCTTTGACGTGTGGATGGCACTGGCCAAGGCTTCGCCCGTCAGGCGCGCACTCGAGCGCAGCCAGGCCGAGCTCGCCCACACCGAAGGCGATGACCCATCCGAAGATCGCGCAAGCAACGCGCGACGCCCCGAGCCCGATGCCAGCCCAAAGTGAGCGCCCGAGCGAGCCCCATCCCGGCCCTCAGACCGGGCCTGTCACCGAGCCCCCGCGCTTCCAGGTCGGCGTGCGCGAGCTGTGCGAGTTCGTCGCCAAACAAGGCGACCTGGACCTGCGCTTCACGCCCACGCCCACCGCGCAGGAAGGCATCGCCGGGCACGCGCTGGTGACCGCGCGTCGGCCTGCTGGCTACCTCAGCGAGGTCAAGCTCAGCGCGCAACAAGGCCTGCTGAACGTCAAAGGCCGCGCCGACGGCTACCACCCGCAGCTCAACCGCATCGAAGAGGTCAAGACCCACAAGGGCTCGGTGGACGCCATCCCCGACAACCACCGCCACCTGCATTGGGCGCAGGCCAAGGTCTACGGCGCTTTGCTGTGCCGCGAGCGCGGGCTCGAGCGCATCGACGTGGCGCTGGTGTACTTCGAGGTGGGCTCACAGAAAGAGACGGTGCTTTGCGAACGCCACACCGCCGCTGACCTTCAAGCCCACTTTGTTGACGTTTGCGAGCGCTTTGCCGCCTGGGCCGAACAAGAGCTGGCCCACCGCCGCGCGCGCGACGACAGCCTCACAGCGTTGACCTTCGTGCACCCGCAGTTCCGCGCGGGCCAGCGCGAGTTGGCCGAGTCGGTCTACAAGGCCGCCGCCACGGGCCGATGCCTGCTGGCCCAGGCACCCACCGGCATCGGCAAGACGATCGGCACCGTCTTCCCCATGCTCAAGGCCTGCCCCACGCAAAAACTGGACAAGGTCTTCTTCCTGACCGCCAAGACATCGGGCCGCGCGGCCGCCTTGCATGCGATCGCGAGCCTGCGAGCGCACCACCCCACGCTGCGTTTGCGCGAGCTGGAGCTGAGAGCCAAAGAAAAGGCCTGCGAGCATCCTGACCGCGCCTGTCACGGGCAGTCGTGCCCGCTGGCCCAGGGCTTTTACGACCGCCTGCCCGCCGCCCGCGCGCACGCTGCGGCAGCAGGCAGCCTGACACACGAAGCGGTGCGCGCCATCGCGCTGGCCCAGCAGGTGTGCCCCTACTACCTGAGCCAGGAGATGGTGCGTTGGGCCGACGTGGTGGTGGGCGACTTCAACCACTACTTCGACCAGACCGCGCTGCTGCACGGCCTGGTGCAACAAGGCCAGTGGCGCGTGGGCGTGCTGGTGGACGAGGCGCACAACCTGGTCGAACGCGGCCGGAAGATGCACAGCTGCGAACTGCAGCAGTCTTCGCTGCAAGGCATGCGCCACCACGGGCCCGCGGCGCTCAAAAAACCTTTGGACAAGCTGCACCGCGCCTGGCAGGGCATCAACAAAACACAACTCGGTGCAGACGGCCACGCGCCCGACTACCGCGTGCTGACCGAGATCCCCGACAGCTGGCTGCTGGCCCTGCAACAGCTTTGCACGGCCATCGGCGACCACATGGCCGAGCACCCGACTGAGGTCGATCCCGATCTGCAGAACTTCTACTTCGGGTGCCTGCAGATGAGCAAGCTGGCCGACAGCTTCGGCAGCCACTCGCTGTTCGACTGGGCGCCCGAGCCCGGCTCGCAGGCGTCCACGCGCAAGCTGCGATCGACCTTGTGCATCCGCAACGTGCTGCCCGCGCCTTTTTTGCAAAGCAGGCTCAAGCAAGCGCACAGCGTGACGCTGTTTTCGGCCACGCTGCAGCCCACGCATTTTTTCGAGACGCTGCTGGGCACACCGGAGGGCAGCGTGGCCATCGAGGTGGCGTCGCCGTTTTCGGCAGAACAGCTGCAGGTGAAGGTGGCGCGTCACATCTCGACGCGCTACGCCGACCGCGCCCGCTCACGCGAAGCGATGGTGGCGCTGATGGCCGAGCAATTCCGCGCGCGGCCCGGCAACTACCTGGCGTTTTTCAGCAGCCACGACTACCTGCAGGACGTGGCCGACCACTTCGAGCGCGCGCACCCCGACGTGCCGGTCGTGCGGCAACAGCGCGGCATGAGCGAAGAAGCGCAACGCGCCTTCCTGGCCCGCATGACGCCCACCAGCCAGGGCATCGGCTTTGCGGTTCTGGGCGGCTCGTTCTCGGAAGGGGTGGACCTGCCCGGGCAGCGCCTGATCGGCGCGTTCATTGCCACGCTGGGCCTGCCGCAGGTCAACGCCATCAATGAGCACATCAAGGCGCGGTTGGACGAGATCGTGGGCGACGGCTACGCTTTTCATTACCTGTACCCGGGGCTGCAGAAGGTGGTGCAGGCGGCGGGGCGCGTGATCAGGACGACGGATGACCAGGGGGTGGTGCACCTGCTGGATGACCGGTACGGGCGGGGGCAGGTGCGGGCGTTGTTGCCGAGGTGGTGGCGGGTCGACCAGGTGACGCGACAGGCTGGCGGTTAACCAGCCGGATGCGCCATGCCCCAAGCCTCAGAAGGTGTAGCGAGCTGTCAGTGCAGCGTTCAGACGTGCGCCATAGCCGCAGTCCTGGTTCTGCGCCCGGCACCAGGCAAGGTAAGTTTTGTCGGCCAGGTTGCGGACATCGAAACGGAAGTCCCACGGTCCTGTCGCATAGCCCACCATGGCGTCCACCAAGGTGACCGTCGGCAGCACCGGTTGCCCCGCTGCACCGGTGACCGATCCGGTGTGTCGCACACCCCCACCCACGCGCCAGCCACCAGGCAAGCGGTACTGCGCCCAAGTCGAGGCCATGCGTTGTGCCACCGATGACAAGCGCAAGCCCGTCTGGGCATTGACTGCATCCATGTCGGTGTAGTTGGCCGAGAGCTCGAGCGCACCGAGTCGCTGTCTCAGCTCCAGCTCCCAGCCACGGGTGGTGGCTCCGACCTGCTCCAGCCCGCCCGGCGTGGTGGCGTTGGCCACACGGTTGCGCTCCTTGATGTCGAACCACGCGACATTGAGCGAGGTGTCACCCGAGTCGGAGAGGAATTTCAGGCCAGCTTCTTTTTGCTCACCTTCGGTGGGCTTGAGGTAGCTGGCGCTCGACGTGCCATCGGTGCCCAAATTGGGCACGAAGGCTTCCGCATAGCTGACATAGGGCGAAACACCCAACGAGAACTTGTACATCAGCCCCACCCGACCGGTGGTGGCCTCGTTGCGCACCACAGCTTCCCGACCCGTCGTTGCCACAGTGATGTTGCGCGCGTTGTCACGGCGCAGCGCCGCCGAAGCCACCCAAGGCCCCCATGTGATGTGATCGGTGGCGTACAGGCCCGTCTGGATCAGCTTGCTGTCAGGTCGATCGCTCCAGGTCAAGGCCGAGGTGTTCACGCTGCCATAGACAGGGTTGTAGAGGTTGATGCCAGTGCCGGAGCCGTACGAGTAGTTGTACTCCTGCCAGAAGGCGTGCTGGTGATCGATGCCCAGCCCGATTTGATGGCGTGTCGGGCCGAGCGTCCATTCGCCCTCGAGCCTCGCATCGGCCGCCGAGACCTCGGTCTTGCGGTCAGCCGTGTAAATGGTGCGTGTGATGTTGCCTGCGTCATCGGGCACAGCGCCCACCGTGGCCCAGTGCTCGCGCGTGATGGACGCAGAGTGGGTTTTGCGCAAGGTGGCGCTGGCACGCCAGCTGTCACTCAGCCGTTGATTGACCAGCAGGGTCAACTCGTTCTTGCGCGTGTCGTAGCGGTCCCATCCGGGCTCGCCCACGAAGGTGCTGCTTGACAGCTGTCCGCGCGGGGCTGGTGCAATCGTGCCCTTCGATGGCAGGAACTGCGATGACACCTGGCCTTTGTATTGCTGGTGGGTGAACAACGCCGTGATGCTGGTGCCGGCTTTGGGCTGCCATGTCACCGAGGGCATCAGCACCAGCGCGTCGTCGCTGACGTGATCAACCTGCGTGTCGCTGTCGCGCTTGAGCGCCACCAGGCGATAGAGCCATTGGCCATCGACCGACAGCGGGCCCGTCAGGTCAGCTGCCACCTGTTTGCGGTTGTGCGAACCGATTTGCGCCTCGATCTCGCGGTGCTGCTTTGCCTTGGGGAGCTTGGACACGGCGTTCACGATGCCACCCAACTCGGCCTGTCCATACAGCACCGAAGACGGTCCTTTGAGCACCTCGACACGCTCCAGCGTGTAGAGGTCCGGGCGCACGTTGTTGTAGAAGCCATAGATGCCCCGCAGGCCGTCGATGTAAGCGGCTGGCGAAAGCCCTCGTATGGCGGCCCAGTCACCTCGCGTGTCAAAGCCGTAGCGTCCGGCCTGCACGCCGGCGCTGTAAGCCAGCGCGTCCTCGACCGAGCGGGCACCTGTTTCACGGATCTGCGATACGTCGATCACCTCCATGGAGAACGGGGTCTCGTTCACACTCACCGGGCTCTTGCCCACCGTGGCCGATCGCGTCTGCGTGATCAGGCGGTCGGCTTGCGTCCGAGTGCCCTTGACGCGCACCTCGGGCAACGAGCCCTCACCCGGCTCAACCGAGTCTGGCTTGGCTGCTTCTGCAGCAGTGGCAGGGGCATGGATGGCGGACGCGCTGGCCAACAGGGCCGCCAGGCACAGCGGAGAAAGGCGGAGAGCAGAAAGGGTCATCTTGCTTTTAATGCTAATGAGAAGAATTCGCATTCTATAATTTGACGGTTTCTTGTGTCGACCGATGCCCTGGGTGGCGCAAGGACATCTGCGGCCCCGTCTCTTTCACGCCTCATGCCCACACCCCCTCCCCATCCCAGCCGGTGGTCCTGGATCCACCGCATTGCCCTCAGCATCCTGGGCGCCTACGCGCTCACCTGGGGCCTCTGCGCCCTGGCCGTCGTCGCACTTGTCGCCAACGGATCCGACTTCCACGAAGCAGAGCACGGCGTCCTGATCGCAGCCTTCCTGGTCTACCTGGCGGTGTTCCTCTGGTCGTTCGCGACGCCACGACTCAGTCAGGTGTGGCTTGCCGTGGGCGGAGGCGCAGCTGTTTCGATGGCGATCGCCCTGTTCTGGCAACACCAATTGATGCAATGAAACGAGGTCAACCATGAACTGGACTTTTCGCCAGGCCATGACCTGGATGCACACCTGGCTCGGACTGGTGCTCGGCTTCGTGCTGATGGTGGTTTTCTTCTTCGGCTCGCTGTCGGTGTTCGACCGCGAGATCGATCGTTGGGCCATTCCGCAAACTCGCTTCGAGCCGCAGCCCATGCCGTCGTTCGACCAGGTGCTGCGGCCACTGATGGCGCAGATCGAGCCCTCAGCCGTCGAATACGCAGCCAAGATGCCGCTGCTGCACGACGCCAACAAAGGGCCCATGACTCCCCGCTCAGCACTGCCCATCGATGAGTTCTGGGCTTACACCACACACCGAGATCCGGTGCTGCTGGTCGGCGCCGACTTCTCTGTGCCCCATCCGCGAGACCCTGCAGCGCACAACCACATCCACGCGCGCGCCACCATCGACCCGCGCACCGGGGTCTTTCTGAACGATGACCAGCTGAAGGTCGGCAGCGCCTTCTTCTACCCGCTGCACTACAGCCTGCATCTCAGATGGAAGAACGCGGGGTACTTCATCGTCGGCCTCGCGGCCTTCATCATGCTGGCCGCGCTGGTCAGCGGGGTCATCATCCACCGCCGCCTGTTCCGCGAGTTCTTCACGTTCCGACCTCGCAAGCACCTTCAGCGCAGCACACTGGACCTGCACAACCTGACCGGCGTGCTGGCCCTGCCCTTTCACTTCTTCTTTGCATTCACCGGCCTGGTGATCTTTGCAGCATCGATCTACCTGCCGCTGGGCCACACCGTGCTCAAACCCCTGCACGATCGACACGCCGCTCAGGAATCGGCCC
>NZ_DCXA01000217.1:17140-28933 GCF_002328915.1 Aquabacterium sp. UBA2148 | reverse complement strand
CGCCGCTCAGGAATCGGCCCGCACCGGCCTGCCGCAAACGCGCGCTGGGGTGAACGCTCCCATGGCATCGGTCGACGCCATGGTGGCCGATGCGCGTCGACGCTGGTCAGACCGGGGCATGCCCGGGCAGGTGGGCTTCTTGAAAGTCCACCACCTTGGCGACACCAACAGCTACGTCAGCATCTACCGAGCCGGCAGCGACCGCGTGGCGCTCGTCGGTGAAGGCATTCACTTCCAGGCCAGCACAGGCCGCGTGCTGCACGAGGACCCACCCCGCGAACCGGCTTCCGCCGTGCACCAGTTCCTGACTGGGCTGCACCTGCAACACTTCGAGCACTGGCTGCTGCGCTGGCTGTATGTGGCCGGCGGGTTGTTGGGCTGCGTTTGCATTGCCACTGGCTTTGTGTTCTTCGTGGAAAAGCGCAAACAGCAGCATGCTCGTCAAGGCTCGGCTCAAGCGCGGGTCGTGGACGCGTTGGGCGTCGCCACCGTGACCGGCATGCTGCTGGCCACCACCGCCATGCTGCTGGTGAATCGCTTGTTGCCCGCCGACTTGAACGGCGCAGCGGACTGGCAGATCGGTGCCTTCTGGGGCGTTTGGCTGATCAGCTTGCTGCACGCCGCCGGGCGCAACGGCCCGGTCGCGCTTGGCCAGCGCTCACCGGCATGGGACGAACAATGCCAAGCCCTTGCTGTGGTGGCTGTGGCGGCCGTGCTGGCCAATGGCTGGAGCACCGGGGCGCACCTTTGGGTGACGGTGCCAGCCGGAAACTGGCCCGTGGCTGGTGTGGACCTGAGCTTGCTGACCACCGCAGCGATCGCATGGGCCGCACACCACAAGCTCAAACGACAGCCAGCCATGGTGACTGCCCACACCCAGCGAACGAGCTTGCCAACGGAGGCAACCCATGCATGAATGGATGCCCTGGTTGCTGGCACCCGCTCTTGCGCATGCAGGCATGGTGTGGCTGGCGTTGGCCATGCCCACGCACTGGCAACAGGTCAGGCAAACCACCACCGAGCCAAGCGACCGAGCTGTTCTGGGCTTGCGATCCCTGGCCGCGCTGGCCTTGAGCCTCTCGCTGCTGGCATGCTTGTGGCTGGACCACCCTTCCATGGCTGTGCTGGTTTGGGTGATGTGGCTGAGCGTGGCGGCAGTGGTGGTGACCTTCGGTTTGGCTTGGCGGCCAAAGATGTGGCGACCATGGACTGGTCGTTTCCGCAGCCACGCCGGCGGCGAACAGCCCCATCACCCGCGATGAGCGCAGAGCCGATCGAAACGCCATAGAAACCGCACAGGTCAGGAGACAATCACGCCCGGCACTGCTCCCGGCAGGCCCGACAGCCAGCCCTATTCAAAGCCGGTGCAGCCTCCATGACCCACACGCCTTCTTACACCACCCTGCCGCATTGGCCCAACGCCTACCCTGCCACCGGCGCCAGCGCCACCTTGAAGTGCCTCAACGAGGACTTCATCGTGACCGAGCTGCCGCTGCAGCTGCCATCGGGTGAAGGCGAACACATCTGGCTGGACATCGAGAAAAACGGCGCCAACACCGCCTACGTCGCCCAGCAACTGGCCGATGCCGCCGGCGTGCAGGAAAAGGACGTCGGCTATGCAGGACTCAAGGACCGCCACGCCATCACACGTCAGTGGTTCAGCATCTACTTTCCGAGCGGCAAAACCGGCGAGACACCCGACCTGACCCAGCTGAAGCACCCGGAGTTCAACGTGCTGAGCCAGAGCCGCCACGTCAAAAAGCTGCGCCCCGGAGACCTGCAAGGCAATCGCTTTCGCATCGTGCTGCGTGACGTGGCCGGTGGCCCGGATGCCATGCAGGCCTTGGAAGCCAACCTGAAGGCCGTTGCCGCGCGCGGCGTGCCGAACTACTTCGGCGCCCAGCGTTTCGGCTTTGATGGCGGCAACATCGAGCAGGGTCGGGCCATGCTGGCGCGCGAAATCCGCGTGCGCAACCCCAAGAAAAAGGGCATCTACCTGTCTGCAGTGCGCTCCTTCGTGTTCAACGAAGTGCTGGCGCTGCGCATACAGCAGGGGCTGTGGGGCCAGGCCCTGCACGGCGACCTGATGGACGAGGCAGGCCGGCCCACCGGCCCCCTGTGGGGGCGGGGTCGCTTGAGCACCACCGAGCAGGCGCTGGCGCTTGAAAGCAATGTGGCCGCGCGTCATGCCACGCTTTGCGACGGCATGGAGCACGCCGGCCTCGATCAGGAACGCCGATCTCTGGTGGCGCTGCCGGACGGCATGTCCTGGGAGTGGCCACAAGCCGATCAACTGGTGCTCACGTTCTCTCTGCCAGCGGGCAACTACGCCACGTCTGTGCTGGCTGAGCTGCTGCACACCAGCGAGCCGGAGCGGCACACCGAGCCAGAGCCTGCGGCCGTCGACGACGGCGCTGCCAGCTAGGGTTGAGGGGAGCAGGCGGGGCTGGGCGTCGAGCCCGCCACACGCCATGCGCACATCCGTGAACTAGGTCTCATCACCCCGCACTTGCTTTGCGCACCCAGCGGCGTTTCGCCGTACCTTGGGATGTTCGGACTCAAGTGCCTCTCGGGTGAGCATGAAAACAGCGTTCGCACCCATGGTCGACAAGGGGTGGCTTGTGGCCGCCTCGGCGCTGGTGTGCGCCCCTGTTTTCGCGATCGACACCGTGAAGCTGGACAGGTTCCAGACGGGCATTGCCATCATCGAGCAAACGGGCCAAGCCAAGTGGGTGGACGACACGACCTTGCTGGTCACCACGCCCATCGAGCCGGGCAAGTACGACCACTGGAACGCCAAGGTGGTCGCCATCGACCTGCAGGCCAAGCGCGTGACCACCATCACCGCAGCCGGCTTCCTGCGGTGCGCCAACCCGCGCAAGCATTACTTCGTGGTGGCCGAGGGCAGCCACGAGAAGACCTTCTTCAGCAGGGCTTCGACCAAGCCCGATGCAGCAGACCCGATCAACACCTACCTCTACACCTGGTCTCCGGTCAACAAGGCGGTGGTGCAGCGCCAGCAGCTGCCCAACGACACGGACATCAACGCGCACATCTGCAAGGTCACCCTGCCCGCTCACGCGAAGGCCATCGGCCAGGACCTCAGGCGCCAGGGCATTTTGTACGTGGACGAGAAGAAGGCGCTGGTGGCCACGTCGGTCGCGCAGGAAGGCCCCAAGAGCCCCATGCGCCTGATCAACGATGGTCAGCCACCCAAGCCGCTGGAGGGGCAGATCGGCGAGATCGAGCCCAGCGTGTCTTACCAGTCGCACGACAACAGCTTGCTGCTCAGGCCGGGGCACTTCACGATCCCGGCCAATGGCGAGGTGGTCAAAGGCAGCCCAGCGCTGGTGTTCTATTCAGACCAGGACCAACTGAGCCGGGTGCCTTTGCCAGATGAGCTCAAGGCGGATTTGCAGGCGCTGGGTCAGTCGGTCAAGCGGCCACGTGGCGACACGTCCACACCGGGTGGGTTCGCGTTCCCGCTCAAGGGTTCGACCTTGTTGCTGGTGCCCACCTACACCAGCGAGCTGACGGGCTTCTACCTCAAGAAGTTGGGCCAGCCCCTGCGCCGCGTCCACTGCTCTTCGCTGCAGGGCCAATGCAGCGTCCGCGAACTCATGATCGCGCCCGACGGCTGCCACGTGGCCTACACACCCGGAAACGGCCACGACCGCTCGTTCACGTCGATCAATTTGTGCTCACCAGAGGCGCCTTGACCTCGTCGCCAAGCGGCACTTGGGCATCGACCCGCGCCAGGCTGGCGTCGATCTGTTCAGCCAGGTAGAGCGCGTCGCGCGCGACGCCGGAGAACCGGCCCGAGCCCCAGGTGTGCAACCAGGGCAACCCCAGGAAGTAAAGCCCTGGCTGCTGCGTCACGCCCCGGTGGTGCACAGGCTGGCCGCGGCCGTTGAACACCGGGGCGTCCACCCAGCCGAAGTCGGGCTTGAAGCCGATGCACCAGATCACCGAGGTGATGCCGGCCGCCGCCAGGTCGAGCTGCGTGTGCGCGGTGCCACCTTGGGGTTGCCACACAGGTTCGTACACAGACGGCGGTGGCGCGTCCAGGCGCTTTTCGGCGATGTGCTTGTCGATGGCGGCGTTGATGCCGTTGTAGGTCTTGTCGGCTTGGTCCAGCGCAGCGCGCAGCGTGCCCTGAAAGCTCATCACGCCGTCGTTCAAGCCTTCGAGCAGGCCGTACAGCTTCATGCCTTGCAGCGCGAAGGCACGCAGGTCGATGTCGCGTCCGCCATCGCGGCCGGTCACGTAGTGGTTGGTGTTGTCGCGCACGCCTTCGCGCAGCGGGTGCTGGTCCACCGGCATGTCGTAGTAGCCCATGTCGGCCAACCAGTCGACCACGTCGCGACCCCGGTAAAAGCGCGCGCAGCGCGGGGCGTCACCCACGGCCAGGTGCACCGTTTTGCCGGCCAGGTGCAGGTCTTCGGCGATCTGCGCGCCCGACTGGCCCGATCCCACCACCAGCACGCCGCCCTCGGGCAGGGCCTGCGGGTTGCGGTACTGCTCGGAGTGCAACTGCACGATGTGCGCGGGCAGGCGCTCGGCCAGGCGGGGGATCACAGGCTCGTGGTAGCCGCCCGAGCACACCACCACCTGGCGCGCGGTGAAGTCACCTGCCGTGGTGTGGATGGCGTAGCCGCCTTGCGGTTGCGGTTGCGGCTGAACGTGGCGCACCGTCACGCCCGTCATCAGCGGTGGCTTGACCTTGGCCAGGAAGGCCTGCAGGTACGCGATGATCTCGGGCTTCTTCATGAAGCCATGGGGCTCGGGGCCAGCGTAGTCGTGGCCGGGCAGCTTGCACTGCCAGTTGGGCGTGACCAGGCAGAAGGCGTCCCAGCGCTGGTGGCGCCAGGCGTGCATGGGGGTGTGCTTCTCCAGCAGCAGGTGGTCGATGCCGCGTTGCTGCAGGTAGTGGCTCAGGGACATGCCGGCCTGGCCGGCGCCCACGATGATGACGTCATGGTGTTGGGGCATGGTTTCCTCTTGGCGGTGTCTGCGCTGCATGCGGTGTCTGGGGTGAGTGGCTCACGCGTCGAAGCGAAGCACCTCGACTTGCGCGTCAGGGTGGTGTGCAAAAGCCTCGGCGTGCGAGGCAATCGACGCCCACTGGTCCATGGCCCGGGAACACGCGAAGCCGTACTTGGCGGCCACGCGCTCGCTGGCGATCGACAGGGCCTGCTGGGTGCGGGACAGGAAGTCGGGCAAGGCGTAACGCTGGCCGGGCACCAGGAAGTCCCGGACGACGAGCGAGGGTGAGTAGCAGGTGTGTTCGCAGCCATCGGGCCAGCGAACGGTGAAGTGCATTTCAGGCATGGCAGGGGTGATCGGTTGAGGCGGTGGGAGGCGGGGGCAGCGCTTGCAGCGAGTGCGGTGCTGGCATGGCGGGGGTGCCCGGCTCAGGGTCGGCTGAACCGGCCAAACCATGCGCGTAGAGGGCCAGGTGCTGCCTCGCGCTGGCAAGCCAGTCGAAACGGGACGCGACCCGGCGCAACTGACTGACGTGCTCGGCGCGTTGTGCGGGGTCGCGACCGAGGTGCTGCTCGAGCCGCCAGCTCTGGCGCAGCGCGGCGGCGATGTCACGCACATCCAGCGGGTCGACCCAGAAGGCCTCGTGAGGTCGCAAGTGCTCGGTGAACGGCGCGATGCGCGAGACGATGGCGGGCGTGCCGCAGGCCATGGCTTCGATGGCGACCAGGCCAAAGCCCTCTTTGACCGAAGGCATGGCCAATGCGATGGCTCGGCGGTAAAGCGAAGGCAGCACGCCGTCTTGCACCGGGCCAGTCAACACGAGGTGGTTTGCGCGCGCCTGACCCGGCGCCATGCCGTGGTCGTGGCGCACGGCATCGAACTCGGCCTGAGCCTGGGCGTGTTCAAGCAGGCTCGCGCCACCAACGATGACCAGGCGAGCCTGGGGCACCTCTTTGCGCATCAGCGCGAAGGCGTGCAGCAGGCGCGCTGTGTTCTTGCGCGCCTCGACACCACCCACGGCCAGCCAGTACGGCGTGCCGGGGGGCAGGCCGATGCGCGTCAACACCTCGTCGTCATGTGCCGCGTGCAAACCTTGCTCACCTTGGGCTTGACGGGTATGGGCTGCGTGGCGCACCAGGTTCACCCCGTTGCCCACGCGGTGAGCGCTGCGGCCCCACTCGCGCGCCAGCACGCCTTGCCACAGCCCACTCACGCACAGCAGCTGCCGCGCCGCGTGCACGCCACGCGCCTGCCAGGCGGTGAGCTGGGGCTCGTCAAAGGCGTCGAGGTGGTGAACCGTTCGCAAGAAGCCGCCGATGAGGCCTTCGGCCTGCAAGTCGGCCAGGGCGTTGGCGGTGATGCTGTCTTGCGAGTGCAACACGTCGAATTCGCTCAGGTTCAGCCCTCGCAGGTGAGCGGCCACGGCCTGCATGCGCGCGCCGACCATGGGCACCAAGCCCGATGGCAACTCACCCAAGGGCGCCACCGAAAGCCGCGCCATGGTGGGCCTGAACAGCGCCTGACCCAGTCGGCCAGCGGCGATCACGGTGACATCGTGGCCCAGTTGCACCAGGGCATCGGCCAGCTCGATCGTGTGCACCACGCCGCCGCGCGGGTTGAGCGAATGCATCAGCAAGGCGATGCGCATGGGGCGGGTGTGCCAGGGACGGGCAGTCATGCGCTCGCTCCTGCTGCGTCGGCAGCGGCTCCAACCGGGCGCTCACCGGCAATGAATGGCTCGCGCTGCCAGTCCCACAACAAGGCGAGGTCTTGCGGCGCCTGCTCGGGCCAGTGACCGCCTGGCTTGCCATGCAGGCCTCCGCGCTGCAGCCACACGCCGCTGCCCGCTTCCACCGTGCCAATGGGCGCACAAGCAAGACCTCGGCTGAGGAAGCGCGCCTGCACGGCGGCCACGTCGTCGGGGGCCACGCTCAGCAGGTAGCCGTAGCTGGGGAAGGCCTGCAGCCAGCGCAAGAAGGCGGCAGGCGCTTCGTCATGGCCATGACCAGGTGGGTGCGGCAGGGCGCTGAGGTCGATGCGCAGGCCCACGCGCGAGCACTCGGCCAGCATCAGCGCGGTGCCCAGCACGCCGGCCATGCTGATGTCTTTGGCGGCGCTGCACAGGCCGGCCTCGGCCACCTCGGGCAGCAGCGCCAGGTCGTCGCGCAGGCGGTGGGCAGGGGCAAGGGTCGAGGCGTTCCAGAAGGGCTGCTCGCCTTCCCACTGGCCGCGCAGGTCCACCGCCATCAGCAGGTTGTGACCGGGTTGCGCCGCGAAGCTGCTGAGCAACGCTTGTGCGCGCCCCAGCACCGCCACGGCCACCTGAGGCCGCGTCGCGCGCTGGTTGCTGTGCCCACCCACGATGGGCACGCCATACGCCGCCGAAGCCGCTGCCATGCCTTGCAGGATGGGCCCGGCCTGTTCGGCCCCGGCGCTCCAGATGGCGTCGACCACGGCGATGGGGCGCCCGCCCATGGCCGCGACGTCGCTGAGGTTGACCATGACCGCGCTGTAACCCGCGAACCAGGGCATGGCTTGCACAAAGTCCTCGACCAGGCCTTCGATGGCGAACAGCAGGTGGCCACTGTCGTCAGGGATGACGGCGCAGTCGTCGCCCAGCATCACGCCACGGTGCTCGGCCAGCGTCAGGTCGGCGTGGCCACCGGGCAGGCAGCGCGCCAGCGTGTCGGCCACGCCGGAGATGTCGCGCTTGTGGGCAAAGCCACGGCTGCAGCGCAAGGCGCGCACGACTTCGCTGGTGGGCAGCACGGGGGTGGCGATGGGGCTCATGCAGACGCCTTCGCGGGGGTGCCAGCGCGTGGCGTCGTCTGGGTCAGGAAACCCCAGTCGGGCGCGTGGCAAGGCGGGTGCTCAAGCAAGTCGGCGTGCATGAGCGCGTGCGGGCGCCCGTGCAGGCTGACACCGGCCAGGCTGTGCCAGTGCAGGCGCTCGAACAGCGGCACGTTGGCTTGCTGCACATGGGCCAGGAACGTGTGTGCGCCCTGCGCCCGCGCCGAGCACACGGCCAGCTGGATCAAGGTGGCCCCGATGCGGCCCATGTGCCGAAACGAGGGGTGCACCGCCAGGCGCGAGCCCCACCACACGCCGGGCTCCGCTTCGTGGATGCGCACGGTGCCCACCACCTGGTCGCACTCGCCGGCCAGGCTGGTGCAGGCGACCAGCAGTTGCGCGGCGGCGTCGTTGGCGTCGCGGTCGTCGCCCACGAAGATGCCCTGCTCCACGCAGAACACGGCGCGCCGCAGGGCGTGGGCGTCGCGGCGCTCCCAGGCCTCGCTGGCGCGCTTGATGCGAAAAGCCGCGGGCTGGAAGGCCTGGGGCAGGTCGCACAGGACATCGAGGGTCACGTGGCTCATGGGGCGTCCTTCGCTGAAAGCGGTGGAGAGGTGAGCGGGCACTTCAGGCGAGCGCGGCGGTCTCGTAAACCGACAGCGATGAGCACGCGCCGCACTTGCCGCAACCCGCCTTGATGTCGCTGGCGCGCAAGCCGGCCTGCACCACCATGCGCCCCAGGGGCTCGAGCACGGCGCGCATGAAGCCGGGGTCGGGCGCGGGGTGGCCCTCCAGCGGCGTGCCGCTGATGGGCACGAAGGGCACGACGAAGGGGTAGACGCCCAGGTCCAACAGGCGCTGACTCATCGCCAGGATGCCGTCCACGCTGTCGCCCAGGCCCGCCAGGATGTAGGTGCTCACCTGACCGCGCCCGAACACCTGGACCGCCGCTTCAAAGGCGCTGAAGTAACGCTCAATCGGCACGCTGGCCTTACCCGGCATGATGCGCGCGCGCACCTCGGGGGTGACGGCTTCGAGGTGCATGCCGAGGGTGTCGACGCCCGCGTCCTTCATGCGCATGAACCAGGCGTCGTCATCGGGCGGCTCGCATTGCGCCTGGATGGGCAGGTGCGGCACGGCGGCCTTGATGGCGCGGGCGCTGTCCACCAGCACGGCCGCACCCCGGTCGGGCGTGGCCGGCGTGCCGGTGGTCAGCACCATGTGCTTGACGCCATCAAGCTCCACCGCCGCGCGAGCCACCTCGGCCAACTGGGCCGGTGTTTTGTGCGCGATGGTGCGGCCTGCCGCCAGCGACTGGCCGATGGAGCAGAACTGGCAGGTCTTCTTGCGGCTTTCGTAGCGGATGCAGGTCTGCAGCACGGTGGTGGCCAGCACGTCGCGGCCATGCAGCGTGGCGATGTGCGAATACTGCACGCCATCGGCCGTCTGGCGCGCGTAGAAACGTGGCGTCGCCGGGAAGCTGATCTGCGCGATCGGGATGCGGCTGTGCTTGAGCGTGCTGTGGCCGTGCTCGTCGGGCGCGTCGGCCACGAAGGGCGAGTCAAAAGCCGGCGCGGTGTGCACCGGCACCATCACCGTGTGGCCATCGATGGTCACGGCCTTGTGGTCGGACGGGCCGGCGCCACCGCGTCGGCTGGGCAGGCCTGCAGACGGGTCGAGCAAGCGCAGGCCACGCGACTGCAGCTCGGCGATGAGCTCGGCGGTTTGCGAGGCCATCGTCGGCGCGGTGGCGGCCGTGGTCGAACTTGACGCGTCGGGCACGGCCGGCGCGTTGGACGGGCCAGGCAGTTCGTTGAGCACAGCGGACATGGCGGTCTCCTTGGCGTGAGGCGTCAGGCGACGCGGCTGATGGGGGTGAGAGCGGGCGAGGCCTGTGGCGCGACTGACTGCAGGGGCATGGACTCGGTGTGCGCCATGTGCGCATCGGCATCGACACCCTGGCGCGACGAACCCACGGCCCGGCTCGTCGCGTGCACCGGCGCCGTCGGCCGGTCATCGAGGTTCAGGCTCAGCAGCTCGGGGCGCGCGTAGTGCCCCACCGAATCCATCATGCGTTTGCGCTTGGTGACCAGGCTCATGTCCAGGTCGGCAATCAGCAGGCCCTCGCCTTCTTTCAAGGGCGGCGCCAGGTGCACACCTTCTGGCGAAACGATCGCCGTGCAGCAACCGCCACGCAACGCCTTCTGCAGCCCAGGCTCGGGCGTGATGGAAGTGATCTGCTCATCCGTCAGCCAGCCGGTGCTGTTGATGACAAAGCAGCCCGCCTCCAGCGCATGGTGGCGGATGGTGACCTCCATCTGGTCGGCAAAAATGGGGCCCACCAGCGAGCCTGGGAACTGCGCGCAGTGGATCTCTTCGTGCTGCGCCATCAGCGCGTAGCGGGCCAGCGGGTTGTAGTGCTCCCAGCAGGCCAGCGCGCCCACGCGCCCCACACCGGTGTCCACCACCTTCAGGCCGCTGCCATCGCCCTGCCCCCACACCATGCGCTCATGGAAGGTGGGCGTGATCTTGCGGCGCTTCAGGCGCAACGCACCCACCTCATCGAAGATCAGTTGTGTGTTGTAGATCGTGCCATGGTCGCGCTCGTTGACGCCCAGCACGACAACCATGCCGTGCTGGCGCGCGCGCTGCGCCACCGCATCGGTGGCAGGACCGGGCACCACCACCGCGTGCTCGTACAGCGCCATGTGCTCGGCCCCGGAGGCCATGGGCGGCCGGATGAACGAGAAGTACGGGTAGTACGGCACGAAGGTCTCGGGGAACACGATGATCTGCACACCCTGGCGAGCGGCTTGATCGATGGTTTCCAGGACCTTGTGCAGCGTGCCTTCGGCCTCGTTCAACACCGGCGAGATCTGCGCCGCTGCGGCCTTGATGATGCGTGCTTGGCTCATGGTGAGGTGCCCGTGTTTGATCAGACTCGAAACTGGATCACAGCGTCCAGGTGTCGAGGATGAAGGCCTTCTCCTTGCGGTGCAGCAAGATGATGTCCAGCACATCGAGCGGGTTGATGGGTTTGATGCCTTCGATCAGCGAGCCTTCGCCATGGCCATACAGCGCCTGCAGCGCGAAGCGGCAGGCGTACACCTTGCCGCCTTCGGCGATGAACTTGGCGATCTGGTCGTTGAAGTTCAGGTGCCCCGGAAAGGCCGCATCACCCAGCTTGGGAAAGCCGCGCTTGACCCCCAGCGTGACGCCCGGCCCGTACAGCAGCACCGAGGTGTCGAAGCCCTTGCGTTGCAGGCGGGTGGCCTGCAGCAGGTTGACGAAACCGATGGAGCCTTCGAAGGCCACGGTGTGGAAGGTGACCAGGGCCTTGTCGCCCGGCTCGGCCTTCACATCTTCAAAGACCTTTTCTTCGTAGTCGACCAGGAAATCGCCGATGGCATTGGGGGCTTTGGTCACAGCAGGCATGGGTGCACTCCAGGTGGTTGAGGCTTGGTTGAGGACATCAGGCGGGGTGGACAACTCCTTGACCCGCGCTGGGTGAACTGGTGCAGCCGGTGTGCCACGGCGTGTCAGCGCCATGCGATCAAGAAGCGATCAAGCGGCCCTTGCCTGGGAAGCAGGCGGTGCGCTTTGACATGACCGACCGAAGCGGCTTGCATTGATCGGGCGATATGCGATCAATGGCGAAGGTGCGGCCGCGTCGCTCGCATTGATCGGGTGCGCGTGAATGCACCAGCACTGGTCTACACCACGCTGCGCCATGAACCACAACAGCGCACGAGGCCGATGACCACGCCCCAGCGCACAACTTGCGTGCACACCCACAACCGATCAAGTGGCACGCTTGATGCGATCAATGCAGCATGCCGAACGCCTTCACCCGCCACTGGGCCCAGCGCCTGCGCGACAGCAGCAAGCCGGCCTACCTGCTCATCCCTGAACTGCTGGCCGAGGACCTGGCCAGCGGCCGCCTGAGCCCGGGTGACCGCCTGCCGCCCCTGCGCGATCTGGCGCAAGCGCTGGCGCTGAACTACACCACCGTGGCTC
>NZ_DCXA01000217.1:16729-17053 GCF_002328915.1 Aquabacterium sp. UBA2148 | reverse complement strand
GGCCGAGGCGCAAAAGCGCGGTCAGATCGACGCGCGGCCCGGGCGCGGCAGCTTCGTGCGCAGCGCGGCACCGGCCGTGCCCCTGCGTGGCGGCACTGCGGCCGAGATGACCATGAACCTGCCGCCCGAGCCCGACGACCCCGCGCTGCTGCAACGCATGGCCGAAGGCTGCGCGCAGCTGTACGCCGACCCGAGGCGCCTGCTGGCTCACCTGCGTTACCAGGACTTCGGCGGCAGCCCCGCCGACCGCGACGCGGGCGCGCGCTGGCTGAGCGCCTTCATGGGCCCCACCCAGGCCGACCGCCTGCTGGTGGGCCCGGGCAT